>NZ_CP024046.1 GCF_003430825.1 Natrarchaeobaculum sulfurireducens
GGAATCCGCCTTGATCTACCGAGGTACTTCACTTTTGAGCCACGATGAAGTACCATCGAGGACAAGCTTCGGAGTCCTCCTGTGGTATCTGCGGTCGGAGCAAAGACCATGGACAGAGACACACCACGTTTCCGGTGAAATTGGATCTGAAGCTGAAACGCTCTGCTCATGATTCAGTCGCTCAGCTATTAGATTATCCAAGCAGTTAAATAGCACCAACGAGAAAAGCCCATTGACTCAATCGGTGATCGGTTTAAAGACCGATTATTATCGGTCGAAGCTTCGAGTAGAACTTCTATCTGTGTCGATCTCTCTTTGAATACTGAATTTCACGCTTCGAGGTCTGTTCCCTTATCTTACTGTCTTTCCGCTAAACTCATACCTCTATTTCTCTTGCCCTCCTGCCCCTCTCTCACAGTGTTTCACCGGAAACGTGGTGTGTGTGTCTCGGCGAAACCTTCAAGCTATTTCACCGGAAATACGGTCTCTAAGTCAATGTCCGACTCCAACGATTTGTTCGTCCGGGAAGATCCTATCTTCGTAAACAAGGAGCTCTTGGAGATCAGTCACGTACCGGATGAAGGTCGAATCGTGGGCCGGGACGACGAAATCGGACAACTAGCAAGCGCTGTCAATCCTGCAATCTTCGGACAAAGCCCAAGTAACGTTCTTATTTACGGCAAGACTGGAACTGGGAAATCACTCTGTGCGAAGTACGTGTCTAACCGACTCGTTGATACCGCTCACGAGGAGGGAACCAAAGCAGCGTACGTCTATGTCGACTGTGCCCAGGACAGTACTGAAACGCAAACCGTACAAACGATCGCCAGCTCTGTGAATACCTCCGAGACAGATATCTACATCCCTGATAAAGGCATCAGCACTGCGACCTACTACAAACGGCTCTGGCGAATTCTCGATGACGCCTACGACGTCCTATTGATTATTCTGGACGAGATCGACAAACTCGAGGACGACGCCATTCTGATGCAACTGTCTCGTGCAGGCGAAGCGGGCAAGCTCAAAAATTGTAAGATCGGTGTGATCGGTATCAGCAACAAGATCAAGTACAAAGATCGGATGGACGAACGCGTCAAATCCAGTCTTTGCGAACGGGAGTTCGTTTTCCCGCCGTATAACGCAACCCAGTTGAACGCCATTATGGAGGCCCGAAGCGATGCGTTCCGCGATGGCGTGCTGGAAGAAGCCGTTATCCCTCGAGCGTCAGCGTTGGCTGCTCGAGAGCATGGAGATGCACGGAAGGCGATCGACATCCTTCGGTATGCTGGCGAAATCGCTCAGTCGACGGGTGCTGATACGGTTCGCGAAGAATTCATTGTCCGGGCCCGCGAACGAGCCGAGGTCGATCGCTTCCAGGAACTGATTCGCGGTTCGACACCCCACTCGAAGTACGTTCTTCAGGCACTGACTGTGCTCTCACTCGATAACGGTACTCCCGAGCCCGAAACCTTCGAACAGGGGTTTCGGACGACTCGGATCTACGAAGTGTACGAACAGATCTGTCGACAGGAAACTGTCGAGTCACTTTCACTTCGGCGTGTTCGTGACCTCCTCAAAGAGCATGCATTCCTAGACGTTATCGAGCAGTCTCGACACAGTGGTGGGAGTGCCGAAGGCAGTTACACGGAACACATGCTTCTCGAGGATCCTGAAGTGGTCAAGAGCGTTCTTGCGGATTCGATTGACTGACACGTATTTCACCGGAAACCCGGTGTGTCCAGGCTAGTGTGGAGCCGTTCCAGCGAGACGCCGGTGGCGTCTTGATGGCGGAACTGTCCTCTTTCGGTAGTTATAGCCTGGTTGAAATTTTCACCGAGGTAACTACACTGTAAGCGGTTCGGAGGCTATCCTTGTGTTTCCTTGTCGCTTTGGTTCCCGACGTACTGCTCGAGGTAGTCGCATCCGCCACTCGTATTCTGGCTAATGCTAACGAACGATTGTGTCTGTATGCATAGTTCCTGTGTGGATTATGAATATACCTTATAGACGGTCTTTTTCATGCGGATATTCATACGCATGAGCAATGACTCAAAAAGATGACGCACTCGAGTACCACCGATCCGCCCCGCCCGGCAAGATCGAGATTGCGACGACCAAATCGACGACGACCCAGCGGGATCTCTCACTCGCGTACTCGCCGGGGGTTGCCTGGCCCTGTGGGGAGATCGAAGAGAACCCCGATGACGCGTACACCTACACTGCCCGCGGGAACCTCGTTGGCGTCGTCTCGAACGGAACCGCTGTACTCGGTCTGGGTGATATCGGCGCAGCAGCCTCGAAGCCAGTTATGGAGGGGAAAGGCGTCCTATTCAAACGCTTTGCTGACATCGACGTCTTCGACGTCGAGTTGGATCTCGAGGAGCCGGACGCGTTCGTTGAGGCCGTCGCCGCGATGGAGCCCACCTTCGGCGGGATCAACTTAGAGGACATCGCCGCCCCTGACTGTTTTACCATCGAGAAGCGGCTACGCGATCGGATGAATATCCCTGTCTTCCACGACGACCAACACGGCACGGCGATCATCTCCGGAGCGGCGCTACTCAACGCTATTGAACTGCTCGGGAAGGACCTCGCCGATCTCGAGGTCACCTTCGCTGGTGCAGGGGCGGCAGCCATCGCTACCGCCCGCTTTTATGTCTCTCTCGGGGTGTCTCGTGAGAACGTCACTATGGTCGACGTCGACGGCATCCTCACGACCGCTCGTGCGGAGGCCGGCGACCTCGATCCGTACAGCCGGGAGTTCGCTCGGGACGTCCCTGATGGAGACCTCGCTGATGCGATGATCGGTGCGGACGTCTTCGTTGGCCTCTCGGTCGGTGGGATCGTCGACAAAGTGATGGTTCGGTCGATGGCCGACGATCCGATACTCTTCGCGATGGCAAATCCCGACCCCGAGATCGGCTACGAGGAGGCCAAAGCCGCTCGCGAGGATGATGTCATTGTGGCTACTGGGCGCTCTGATTTCCCTAACCAGGTCAACAACGTCCTCGGCTTCCCGTTCATCTTCCGGGGTGCACTCGACGCCCGGGCGAGCAAAATCAACGAGGAGATGAAAATCGCTGCCGCCCGCGCGCTGGCCGACCTCGCACGTCAGGACGTTCCCGACGCTGTCCGGAAGGCCTACGGCGATCAGCCCCTCCAGTTTGGCCCCGAGTACGTCATCCCCAAACCAGTCGATCCACGGGTGCTGTTCGAGGTCGTCCCCGCCGTCGCTAAAGCAGCCATCGACAGCGGTGTCGCCCGCCGTGAGATCGACCTCGAGACCTACCGCGAGGAACTCGAGGCCCGTCTCGGAAAAGAACGCGAGATGATGCAAGTCATCCTGAATAAAGCGAAACGCGACCCAAAACGCATCGCGCTTGCGGAGGGTACTGACGAGAAGATGGTCCGAGCGGCATACAGACTCGAGGAAGAAGGGATCGCCGAGCCCGTGTTGATTGGTGACACCGACAAAATCGAGCGAGTGGCCACGGATCTCGGTCTTGAGTTTAGCCCCGAGGTCGTCGAGCCAGCGGGGGAGGATCATGAAACGTACGTCGACCATCTCCACCGGGCCCGCAGACGGAAGGGAATCACCCGTTCGGAGGCCGAAGATTTGCTCGTCGACAGCAACTACTACGCTTCGGTGATGGTCGACCGCGGGGACGCCGACGGCATGCTCACAGGGTTGACCGACCACTATCCCTCGGCGCTGCAGGCTCCCCTACAGCTTATCGGCACGGCCGATGACGCTGACTACGCTGCGGGCGTCTACATGCTTGCGTTCAGAAACCGTGTGGTGTTCCTCGCCGACGCGACGGTCAATCAGGACCCCGACGAGGCGGTGCTCGCGGAAGTCACCAAACAGGCTGCTAAACTCGCCCGTCGGTTCAATGTCGAACCGCGTGCGGCTCTACTGTCGTACTCTGATTTCGGCAGCGTCGATAACGAGGGGACGCGCAAACCCCGTCGGGCTGCACGCACCCTCCGAGACGATCCCGCTGTCGACTTTCCCGTCGACGGCGAGATGCAAGCCGACACGGCCGTCGTCGAAGAGCTGCTGACCGACACCTACGAGTTCTCGGAACTCGACGAACCCGCGAACGTGCTCGTCTTGCCGAACCTCGAGGCCGGGAACATCACCTACAAACTGCTTCAGCGACTGGGTGGTGCCGAAACCATCGGTCCGATGCTCGTCGGGATGGACGAACCAGTCCACGTCCTCCAGCGCGACGACGAGGTCCAGGACATCGTCAACCTCGCTGCAGTGGCGACGGTCGACGCCCAAGAAGAGCCGTAACGTCTCCTGTTCAGCCAGTTTAGCGCTTTCTGTGCGGTCAATTTCTGGTGGCACAGACACTGACTACGTGCTGATCTCGAACCGGGCACCACCGTCGGCTCCTTCGCAAACCTCGATTTCCCAGCCGTGAGCCTCGACGACGTCACGGACGATCGCCAGACCGAATCCGGTTCCGCTCTGACTCGTCGTGTGTCCGCGTTCGAAGACGAACTCGCGCTGGTCTGTCGGGATCCCGACGCCGTCGTCTTCGACGACGAACCCCCGGTCAGCATCACCGTCGAGGCGGCTGACCCGAACAGTCACGGGAGAGGTGCTGAGATCGAGGCTACCTTCGGCGTCTCCCCCTTCTGGGCTGGCCGTAGAACCGTGCTCTACGCTGTTCTGGAAGAGGTTCTCGAAGACGTGGAGCAACTGGTCACGATCTCCGAGCACTGTCCAGCCATCGTCGAGTTCACACTCGAGCGTTGCATCCTCGGTCTTCAGTCCTGCCCACGCGTCGGTCGCGACCGACTCGAGTTCGATCGGTGACGGGTCCTCGAGTGTGGTCCCGGCTCGTGCCATCGTCAGGAGGTTTGTGATCATCGCTTCCATCCGGTCGTGAGCGTCACGGATCGCCTGAAAGTCCTCCTGACTGGTGGACGATTCGGCAAACCGCACGTAGGTCCGAGCGATGCCCAGCGGCGTTCGTAGGTCGTGGCTGATGACGCCTGCGAACTCGTCTAGCCGCCGGTTCGTCCGTTCGAGTTCTCGCTCGCGGTCGTTTCGCTCGGTGACGTCGCGGGAGTTGATGACGACGCCACCGACGATATCGTTGTCGCGTAGGTCGACGGCGATTCCCTCGAAAACGAGCCAGGACCCGTCGCGATGGCGGACGCGATACTCGAATCTCGTTTCCATCCGGGGTCCCTCACACAGCGTGTTGAACTCCTCGATAGCGGCGGGACGATCGTCGTTGTGGACGACCCGAAACAACGACTCACCGATTCGATCCTCAGGCCGATATCCGAGTACGGTCTCGATCGACGGGCTGGTGTACGTGATGGTCCCGTCTTCGTCGACCACCGTAACCACGTCGGAGACGTTCTCGATGAGTGCCTGAAACCGTTTCTCTGCCCGCCGCTGTTCGGTGACGTCTCGAAGGGTCAACACGGCCCCGGCGGTCTGGTCGTCATCGACGACAGAGACACTCGCATCGACGATCGCGTCGTTTCTATCGAACGTCAATTCCTGTACACTCCCCTCGAGCAGCGGGAGACACTCCGGTAGGACGGTGTCGATCGGTTTTCCAACCACGTTCTCGTCATCGAGCAAGGACTGGGCCGCTGGATTGCGGTCGACGACACGTCGTTCGTCGTCGACAACGAGGTAGCCGTCACGCATCCCTTCGATGACGGTGTCGCGGGCGATCGGCACGAGATCGAGCCAGCGATACTGATACAGGGCGATTACGATCAGAAGTCCGGTCAGGCCGAATCCCCACACGGAGTAGTTGAGCTCGGTCACCTCGTTGTGGGCGAGGACGTTAGCGAACCCCGGGATGAGCGGGGCCAACACGACCAGTCGTGCCTGTTTGTGATAGACGCCGCTTCCTCGAGCGTCGAGGTATTCGAGAAAGAACAGGTAGATCCCACCAGCCGAGAGCCCCCAGTTGTAGAGGACATAGAGCCAGTAGGTCGGATTCTGGTACGCCTCAACCGGAAGGAGGACTTCCGTAAACTGTATCGGATCGTGCATCAGCCCGTGTGCTGGATTCGTCCACGTTAGGACGATCCAGCCAGTGGTGACGAGATAGAGCGGTCCAAGCCGGCGTAAAGAGAGCCAGTGTTGTCGTCCAGCGTACGAGAGTGCGAAGTGAAACAGCCCGGTCGACATGATGACCGCACCCGAGTCAACGGTTTTCGCGAGCGCGAACCCGACGGTCGGATCCGTTTCGACGAGCAGGAACCCCTGTGGGATCGTCCACAGAGCGATTCCAGCGAAGAAGGCGCTCAGCGGAAGGATGTCTGCTTTCGTACGCGTCCGAAGGACCACGACGGCGAGTGCCAAGTTCAGGAGCCCGATGAGTACGAGACTGAGCGCGTGCAGCGTCGTGAACTCCTGAGTCACGTCTCTCTGAATGTAGAGAGCGGTGAAATATATTGCGCAGAGAAATTGAAGAAGTGGACTATCGACGACTGCTCGAGTGTCGCGCTAACAGCCCAATAGCGAGCAGCAATCCAACGAGTGCAACCTGGCTTCCGAATCCAGGAACACCGTCAGCGTCCTCGGCTATCTCCGGTTGATCGTCGGCATCGACCGGTGTGTCATCACTGGCATCAGCGGCGTCTTCGCCATCCGCGGGCACCTCTTCGCCAATGGTGTCATCGTCATCCGTGGGCACCTCTTCGTCGGCGTCATCGTCATCCGTGGGAACCTCTTCGTCGGCGTCATCGTCAGTTGCGGACGTATCGTCATCGGCAGGTGCAGATGGAGCGCCTCCACCACCGCCACCGCC
This sequence comes from Natrarchaeobaculum sulfurireducens, assembly GCF_003430825.1. Lineage (NCBI taxonomy): Archaea > Methanobacteriati > Methanobacteriota > Halobacteria > Halobacteriales > Natrialbaceae > Natrarchaeobaculum > Natrarchaeobaculum sulfurireducens. The sequence continues at coordinate 6,795 of NZ_CP024046.1, forward strand.
ACCACCGCCACCACCGCTCGAGGGAGAGCCTACCTCGAAGGACAAGTCCTCGGTTGCTTCGTTACCCGCTTGGTCGCTAATCGACAGCCATACGTCGTAGGTGGCCCCGTCCTCGACGGAAAGTGTGTGTTCGATCGCCGAGGAGGTGATCGAAGTGTTGTCGTCGTCAGTGCGGTCGACGCCGTCGATCTTGAGGCGGACGGAACTCACGTCGACCCCGGAGTAGCGGTCGTCGTACTCGAGGCGGATGTCGACAACTTCGGTTCCGGCCGCGATTTCTTGCCCGTCAACGGGTGTTTCGGCCGTTATTTCCGGCGGCTCAGTGTCGGGGACGAACAGACCGTACGTCGAGAATCCGGTAACGGAGCTAGTCAAGAACGGGTCGTTCCCGTCGTACTCGATAGCCGTGTCGGTAATTGGATCAACGGTCCAGCTTTCACTTGCGTCGTCGTAATACTGCAACTCGACGTCGTCGGCCGACGCACCGTCAGGAAGTTCGGTCTCGTCGATTGCCATCGTGATTTCAGCGCTCTCGATGGTACCGTCCTCGAGATAGTAATCGAGCAGAGAATCTAGGTCTCCGGTGATGAAGTTGACGCCGATATCACCCTCCCCAAGGTTCGCGTTGGCGGTCGTCTCCGAGAGTGAGACGAACAGGTCCTGGGTGAGCACTGCCTCGTCGGCTTCGTCTGCAACGTCAAACTCGATGCTCGTGCCAGTGTCCTCGAGTTCGATGACGCCATCCCCGAGGGTAAACCGGGTGTCGACGGTCGCCGAGGCGGTGTCCGTTCCCGTGCTTCCGGCACGGTCGGTCCCATCGCTCGTGATCTCGTAGGTTCCCGTCTCGCCGGTGGCGAACGAGCCCGTGAAGTGTGTGTCGCTGCCGCCGACAGCGATCATTGCGACCGAGTCGCTCGTCGTCGATCCGTCCGGCGCGGTGAACACGCCCTCCACTTCGGGCGGCTCCACGAGCGGTTGGTCGCTCTCGACGACGACCGTCGCGCTCTCACCGTCGACGTCCTCAAGCGTCGCCGTCAGCCGGGGCGCGTCGCGGTCGATGACGAGGGGGGTCTCGGCGTTCGCCGAACCCGCGGTCCCGACCTCGTCGACGGCGACGACCGACACCTCGTAGCGTCCATCGTCCTCGATATCGTCGAACGGAACCGACAAGGTCCACGTGTCGCCGTCCTCGTGGGTCGCCTCGAACGCGCGGACGTAGGTCGTTTCAAGCGAACTCAACAACACGTTCACGGTCTCCAACTCGAGGTCGGCGTCGATGTCGACGGAGACGGTCGCGTCGTCGCTCGCGTAGGTCAACACGGTGTCACTGTCGGGGTCGAAGGCCTCGCTGTAGCCGTCGACCTCGACCGCCGAAAGCTCGACGATCGGTTCGTTGACCTCGACAGTGCCGGCGTCCCGGTCACCCAGAGCGAGGTCGTAGGTGCCGGGCTCTTCGAGGGCGAAGCTGACGTTGATCCCGCCGAAGAGATAATTTCCGGGCCTCACGGTCACTTCCTGACTCGCCACGACCTCGCTCTCACCCGTGTCGGTGTTGGTGGCAGTCATCTCGACCGTTTCGGGCCCCTCGATAGTGCCTCTTTGATAAACGCTCCCGACGACGTACATCTCCTCGCCTTCGACCATCTCCACCCTGGAGTTGGAGGCCTGGATGACGGTGATGTCCGATTCGGCGGGTTCAACCTCGACGGTACCAGCACTTCTGTCACCTAACTCGAGGTCGTAGGTACCGGGCTCCTCAAGGACGAAGCTGACGTTGATCCCGCCGAAATGGTAAAACTCGGGCCTCACGGTCACTTCCTGACTCGCCACCACCTCGCTCTCACCTGTGTCTGTGTTGGTGGCGGTGAGTTCGACCGTTTCGGGCCCCTCAATATTCCCTCTTTGATAGAGGCTTCCGACGACGTACATCTCCTCGCCCTCGACCATCTCCACCCTGGAGTTGGAGGCCTGGATGACGGTGATATCGGATTCGGCGGCCTCGACTTCGAGAGTGCCGGCATTTCTGTCACCTAACTCGAGGTCGTAGGTACCAGCCTTCTCTGGAGTGTATGAAATGTTGAGCCCACCAAAGACATAATTCCCGGGCTGCACCGTCACTTCCTGACTGCCGAGGACCGCTGTTTCGTTGGTTTCGGTGTTCGTCGCGGTGAGTTCGATCTCCTCGGTCTTCGCGGCGGTGCCGTTCTGGTAGATGCTGCCGACGACGTAGCTCTCCTCGCCTTCGACGAGTTCCAGACCTCCGGCCGAGGCCGCAACCACGGTGATGTCGGTGATCGCATCCTCGACGGCGACCAGTCCGGCGTCCCGTTCACCCAAGGAGAGGTCGTAAGTTCCCGCCTCGTCGAACTCGGCGGTGATGTTGATCGCGCCAAGGTGGGTGTTTCCAGCTCCGAGGGTTACCTCTTGGCTTCCGAGCAGCTCGGTCTCGTTGGTTTCGGTGTTCGTTGCGGTGAGTTCGATCTCCTCGGTTCCCTCGTCATCACCCTGGTTTTGTATCGACCCGACGATATACAACTCCTCATCCTCTATTACTTCGACTTCGGACGCGGAGGCGGCGATGACTCGGATGTCAGCCTCGCTGGGTTCGACATCGACGGTACCAGCACTTCTGTCACCTAACTCGAGGTCGTAGGTGCCGGGCTCCTCGAGGACGAAGCTGACGTTGATCCCGCCGAAGAGATAATTCCCGGGCCCTACCGTCACTTCCTGACTCGCCACGACCTCGCTCTCACCCGTGTCGGTGTTGGTGGCAGTCATCTCGACCGTTTCGGGCCCCTCGATAGTGCCTCTTTGATAAACGCTCCCGACGACGTACATCTCCTCGCCTTCGACCATCTCCACCCTGGAGTTGGAGGCCTGGATGACGGTGATGTCCGATTCGGCGGGTTCGACCTCGACAGTATTGGCGTCCCGGTCACCCAGAGCGAGGTCGTAGGTGCCGGCCTCCTCAAAAGCGAAGGTGACGTTGATCCCACCGAAGAGATAATTCCCGGGCCCTACCGTCACTTCCTGACTCGCCACCACTTCGCTCTCACCTGTGTCAGTGTTGGTGGCGGTAAGTTCGACCGTTTCGGGCCCCTCGATAGTACCTCTTTGATACACGCTCCCGACGACGTACATCTCCTCGCCTTCGACCGTCTCCGCCCTGGAGTTGGAGGCCTGGATGACGGTGATGTCCGATTCGGCGGGTTCGACTTCGACGGTACCAGCAGCTCTGTCACCTAACTCGAGGTCGTAGGTGCCAGCCTCCTCAAGGACGAAGCTGACGTTGATCCCGCCGAAATGGTAAAACTCGGGCTCCAGTGTCACTTCCTGACTCGCCACGACCTCGCTCTCACCCGTGTCGGTGTTGGTGGCAGTCATCTCGACCGTTTCGGGCCCCTCGATAGTGCCTCTTTGATAGAGGCTTCCGACGACGTACATCTCCTCGCCCTCGACGAGTTCTAGCGTCGATGCAGAGGTCTGGATGATAGTAATGTCGGAGTATGGGTTTGTGATGTGGACCGTGTCGACAACGAACCCGTTGAGGGTGATCGCCGCGTCCATCTCGTCTGCATCGGCTGGCAGGTCGGCTTCCGTCGGCGTCCACTCGAATTCCACGGCACCGGGCGTTGCACCCGGGCCGATCTCCACGGTCGTGCTATCGACAACGTCGCCGTTGACGTTCAGGTCGACATCGAAGGTCCCGCTGCCGCCGCTGTTGAGCAGGTCCCCCGTGATGGCGACCGTTTCTCCGAGCAAGAGCGACGACTGGTTGACGTCCGCGCCATAGATGAGAACGTCCGCGTCGGCGTCCTCGATAACCGTTACCGTGCCAGCATCAACTCCTCCGACACCAACGGAAAACTGGCCTGGCGCCTCGAACGTCCACGTGAACGTGACGTTCGTTTCGTCACCCGCATCGAGAGTGACGGTCGTGTTCGTAACTTCTACACCGTCTATCTCGAGTGGAACGGTCAACTCACCATCGCCTTCGCCGACGTTCTCGACCGTCGCGTTGATCGTTGCGTCTTTGCCGACCTCGAGTTGCGTCGGTGTGACGGTCGGGTCGCTGACCTCGAGTTCAGGGTCGAGATCTGGATCAGGGTCAGGTTCCGGTTGATCCTCATCGTCGACAGCCACCTCGAAGCTGTCGGTTTCGCCTTCGTACGTGGCCGTGACGGTCGCTGTTCCGGGGCCCACTGCGGTTAGCGTCGAGCCATCGACGGTGATGACACTCGCGTTGTCGCTGTCGATCGTCGCTTCGTCAGTCACGTCCGCAGTCGTTTCGTCGTCAAAGGTTGCCGTCACGGCTGCTGGCGTCGTCGAACCGTCGATCAGCGTCGTTTCCTCAACTGAGAGCGTGATCGACTCGAGTTCGGGCTCGGGCTCGGGCTCAGGCTCCGGTTGATCCTCAGCATCGACAGTCACCTCGAGGCTGTCTGTTTCGCCTTCGTACGTGGCCGTGACGGTCGCTGTTCCGGGCCCCGCTGCGGTCAGCGTCGAGCCATCGACCGATACGACGTCGGTATCGTCGCTGTCGAATGTTGACTCTTCGGTGACATCCTCGGTCGTTTCGTCGTCAAAGGTTGCCGTCACGGTTGCTGGCGTCGTCGAACCGTCGATCAGCGTCGTTTCCTCGACTGAGAGCGTGATCGACTCGAGTCCGGGCTCAGGCTCAGAATCGAGCGGTGAGACCGATAGGCCGATCACGTCGAACGCAGCTGCCTCGTCAGCCCCAGGTTCGCCCGAGGCGACGATGCCCGTCGTGTTGTCGAAGTCACGTTCGGACTCGACAGAGAAACTCACTGGCTCTGTTTCCTCTGGTGCGATGGTCACGACTTTTGGGTCAGATTCGTCCAGCACATCGCCGTCTGCCTCTTGATCGTACACACCGAAAACGACCTCCTGGTCGATCTGTTCGTCGCCAGTGTTGATGATGTCAGCAACGACGGTGATGGTCTCGCCCTCGGTGACGTTGGTGACGCTTTCACCCTCGTCGATTTCGACTGTCACGTCGGACGGCGGCAAGAAGTCCATCGGCTCCAGTTCGATGTCTACGGTCTTTTGCTCGCCAGCAGACACGTCGACATCTTCGACGGTTCCCGACTCAGGAAGTCCGGGACCACTCTCCTCGGTTGCCGTGATGGTGTACGTTCCCGGTTCGACCTGGAGTTCGTACACGCCGTCGCCGTCGGTGGTGTCGACGTCGATCTGCGTGTCATCCTCGTCAGTCGCGATCACCATCGCACCCTGCACGGTTTCACTGGTCGACTCGCGAGTGACGGTGCCGGTGGCGGTCCCGAGGTCGTCCTCGAGCGTGAGTTCGACGTCAACCTGTTCGGTTCCGTCGGTCTCTTGACCATCAACGAAGACATCCTTCGGAAGGTACCCTGGACTGGTGAACTCGAGTTGAGTCAGTTCCTCAGGGACGGTAATAACGTACTCGCCGGTGGCGTTGGTCTCCGCCGTGTCGAACGCTTCTGTGGCTCCTGTTGCGCTGGATTCGATCGACACGCCCATGATTTGGTCGCCGTTCACTGTGTCAGTCACCGTACCGGTCACGACCGGGAAGGCAGTCAGTTCGATCGTCCCCACATCGGACGGCTCACCGGAGCTCACCTTGACGTCCTTGTCTCCTGCCTCGTCGAACCCAGTTTTACTGACCGTGTACTCGTAGACGCCCGGCGGAACGTCTGCGGTGAAGTCTCCGTCCTCGTTCGTCTCCACGGTGGTGGTGACCCCACCGATGGCAGGTGGAAGACCAATCCCTCGCTGTTCGACGACCTCGATTGCCGCGCCGGTGATCGGACTGCTGCTCTCTGAATCGACGACCGTGCCCTCAATGGTGCCGTCCTGCGTCTCCGTTAGCGTCAGGTCAACAGTCCTCGTCTCGTCAGCGTTGATCGCCACATTCTGTTCAATGTCTTCCTCGTATCCATCAGCATTCGCGGTGACGTCATAGGTTCCAACGGCGAGCGTGAGCTCGTAGGTACCGTCGGTCTCCGTTTCGGCTGAGTCGATGACGGCGTTCCCGTCGAGTACTTCGACAGTTGCATCGGCGAGTGTGTCGCCAGCCCCATCAGTAACCGTACCGGAGAGCGTGCCAGTGTCGAAGATCGGTGCATCGAGCCACGGGTCAAACAGGATGTAGTCCTCAAATGAGCCGGCGGTATCAAGCGAGTCACCGGAGCCGTTGGCAACGGCCCCCATTTCCGGGTCCGTCTCGCCGCCGCTTGGTCCATCCGGAGCGCCCCACCAGTTCTCCCGCGCATCAAGATTCTCAAGTCCGTCGGTGTAGAGGAGTCCTTGGTCGTTTCCGACAATGGAGTTCTCGCCGACGACGACGTTCTGGTCACCACCGACAGTGAGTCCAGTCCTGGAGTTATCTTCGACGGTGTTTTGACTGATTATAATGTTCTCAAGTCCCCAGTCACCGTTACCGGTCACGGTGAGTCCGTCCTGATTGTCACGGATGGTATTCGATTCGATCGTTCCCTCGTCGACATCCACGTCGATGACGAAACCGGCGTCACCCTGATTGGCTATGATATCGTTGTCTGCGATAATTGCCGTCTCACCGTCGATAGCGAGGTCAAACCCAATAGGGTCGAACGCAGGACTGGTAGTGAGTCCTGTTTCCATCACGACGTTGTCAGTCACGCTGACATTTCCGGTTAGTGAACCACGGTCGACAGTGACGCCATCTCTGTCACCGCTGATGACGGTGTTGTTGATGAAGTCGATATCGCTGATGTCGGCATTGATTCCTCTAGGTTGGTTGCCGAACCGAACACCAGTGGCCGAGTCTTCAACGATGTTGTCTGCGATGCTCACGTCAGTGCCTCTGTTGAGGGTAATGCCTGTTGACGCATCTTGGACGGTGTTTCCAGTAATCGAGAGTCCATCGGCCTCGCTAACCTGTATGCCAGTACCGAGAGAGCTTTGACCTTCGAAGATGTCGTTGTCCTCGATTACAACATCGGCGTTGTCTCCGGCGAACATGATGGCACGTGAACTGTCGACGACCTGCCCGTTCGAGATAGTCACATTATCGCTGTCTTCAACGTAGAGTCCCCTGTTCGTATCCACGAGTTCAAAGTCATCAACGGTCACATCCGAGGAGTACCAGAACTTGACAGCACTGGGGTTGTTAATATCGGTAATCCCGCTGGGAGGTACGTCAGAGAGTTCGAGACCGGTTACCTGGATGTTTTCCGAATGTGCGATCTGAATCGCTGCCGTCACGTCCGAGAAGGAGTACTCATCGAGGTCGACGTTCTTCACGTCGATAAGAATGATTTGTCCTGCTTCCGGTGTAATCTCGGGACTCTCATCACCGACGAAATATACGAGTGGGTCGCCACCAACGGTGTTTTCTGACATCTCGTGCGGTTCCTGATCGATTTCCTCGGGAACGCCGTCGAGGTTAACACCAGTCGCAAACGTGTTGTTCGTGATGGTTGCGCCGGTTGCATCCCGAAGAACGACGTCGGTCTTCGTCTCTGAGAACTCGTTATTGTGAATGACTATGTTGTCGCCGCCGCGGGAGATTGCACGTGAGACGTTGTCGAAGGTGTTGTTCTCGATAACGGCATTATCGAGTTTAGTACCTGCTGTTCGGGGGCCAACACCGGCTGTCGCGTTCAACACCGTGTTATTTGCCACCGTCGAAGACGGGCTAAGTTCGATAGCAAATTTATTCGGATCACTCACATGGTTATCACGGACCTCGTCAGTGCCGACTTTGATGCCGCCGTCGTTCCCCGTGACCGTATTATTAAATATCAGGTTATCGGATCCAGTGCTGAGTTTGATACCTGCATCATCGTTGTCTGCTATCGTGTTGTTCCCAATCGTGCCATCATTGCTGCTAGTTCCAAGTGCTCCTCCCTCCAGGATCCCATCTCCGTTTCGTTCAATCTTGTTACTGTCAATAGTGAACTGTTCGTGGTCGGACTGGAGATCGATGCCAGTTCCTTCGTTATCGTGAATGTGGTTGTTCACTAGCTGGAATTCATTAATACGCCTGTCCACGTGAATAGCATCGACGGAGTCAGTAATCGTGTTGTTTTGGAATTCAAACCGGTCTCCCTCAACGTACACCGCGCCATCGCTTTGCCCACTGGCGCTGTAGCCCTCAATCCGGAACCCTTCCACAGTCACGTCGTCATCAGCAACTGTCATCGCTCGCTCGAACTCTTCCCCACTGCCATCGAGAACCGCCCCACCGTCAGAAACACTCCGGAGCGTGAATTCCTTATCAATCGTCAGCGACTCCTCGTAGGTACCGTTGCCAACGAAGATCGTGTCACCGGCCGGGGCGGCGTCGATCGCTTCCTGAATACTGTCGCCATCCTGGACACCGTCGACCAGGACTTCGACCTCGCCGACTGATTTGCCATCGACCTCGAGGTCGTAGACGCCCGGTTCAGCGAGTGGCACGCTCAGTCGCGCAGTCGTGCTGGATTCACCTTCGACTTCGATCGTCTTGGTGACGTTGGCGGCTTCCGTGCCCTCGTCGTCATAGGCGACGAGTTCGCTTTCGACGCTGCCTGTGTCCTCACCGAGGTTCTCGTATCGAACGTCGACACTCGCTTCGCCAGCAGCACTCGGCTCTACTGGGGCTTCGATACCGCTGATGATCGAGTCATGCAATCGGTTGCTGTCGCTCAGGTAGATCGGTTCGTCTTCGGGGAGCACCTCGATCGTGCCGATTTCCTCGTCCTCGAGGAAGGCGGTGTACTCGCCCGGTTCGTCGATCGGGTCAGTGATGAGGAGGTACAGTGCCGTTTCGTCCGGTTCGAGGCCTTCCTGTCCTTCTGCGAAGGCCACGTCCTCACGGCCGTCGAACGCCGGCCCCTCGAGTGCGAGGGTCGCGTTTTCCTCGACGAACGTGTCTCCGAGGTTCGTCGCGTTGTAGGGGATCTGTATCAGGTCACCCTCGAGTTGGGTGTCGAAAAATGGATTTACCGACCGGAACACCGGGTCGGTTTCGTCGACAACGGTTAGCGTTCCGATCTCCTCACCGTCGATTTCGAGGCTGTACTCACCGCTCTCACTCGGCGCGGCCACGGTGAAGTCAACTGTATTCGTTCCGAACGCCGGTACTTCGATCGTTTCGTCGTATTCGGTTCCATCAAACTCGAGGGTGTACGTCGCCGACGTGCTCGGATTCCAGTCGTTTCTGGCTGTCGCCGAGACCGTCAGTTCATCCTCGACTAACACGCCCTCATCGAACGTGGCGTCGACGACTCGAGGCTCAGCGTCCGGTATCTTGCCGGTCCATTCGTGATGGTGTCCGCCGAGCATGACACGGGAGTCGCTGCTCGAACCGGCCACACCGGCGTCAATCGCCATGATGCTTCTGTCACCGGTCGTGACAGCGACGTACGCCACGCCGTCGACGACGACGACCTCGCTTCGGTCACCCGTATCAACCGACCACAGCTCGGTGCCGTTGTTCGGGTCGAGGGCTCTGAACGCCTCCGAATCGGTTGTCTGGGGAACGAAGAGCGTCCCATCAGCGACCGTCGGTGCGTCGAACACGGCATCCCCGTCCGACCAGCGCTCGTTGTCGTTCGCCGGATCGAGCGCGTAGAGTCCATCGTAGCCGACGTAGACTGTCGGCTCGTTGTTCTCGGCAGCGACCGTCGGTGCTGGGACCGTCGCAAGAGCTTCCTGTGCGACGCCGAGCTCTTCTTGCCAAACCCTCTCACCATCGGTGTCCACCGCCGATACTAATCCCGGGTCGTCGTCACTCGCGCTGTGGCTGACGTAGACGTGACCGTCGGCGACGGTCGGCCCGTTTGCAATATCGATGTTCTCCTCAGCGTTCCACTGCCATTCTTCCTCTCCATCAGCGTCGAATGCAATCATGCCGCCACTGTTGACGACGTACACGGTCCCATCGATAACGGTGGGGCCGCTCAGAATCTCATCGGTCTCTTCTGACCACTCCTCGTCGCCGGTTTCAGCATCCAGTGCGGTGAGCTGGTCGCGGCTTGCAGAGATCCGTTCGACGGCATACACGGTGCCGTCGCCGACTGCAACCCCACCACGAGCGTCGAACTCGGCGTGCCACTCGACCGTTCCGAGTTCGAGGGCAAGCGCGTGGACGCCGTCATCGCCGGTCGCATAGATCGTTCCGTCGGCCGCGGTCAGCTCGCGCGCGGAGATGTCCATCGCCCACCGCTGTTCGCCGGTGCCGATGTCGTAGGCGACTACCTGCTCCGAGGAGCCGTCCCCATCCGCAATCGTTACGAGGATCCCATCGACGACTATCGGTTCGCTGTACGACTCGAGATCGACATTAAACTCCCAGAGCATGTCGCCCTCGTCAGTATCGAACTGTGTTGGGGCAACCCGGTCCGCCGCCGACGCGTTACCCACGTCAGCCGATGCGAGGCCAATACCAGCGCTTATGAAGAACAGTCCACAGATGGTTATGATTCCAATCCAGACTGCCAACCCCGCTCCCCGTCGAGATCTATCTCGCCATTGATTCAGGGAGAGTAGGTCGTGCATGTAGCGAAATGCTAAAGAGAACGTTCCTCTGCTAACAGTGAGAGTGTCGGACCGAACGCCTCCGCTTTGTAGCCGGTCTGACGTCCTATCACGGTGATAGTAACCGTCGCCGCCCCGCGTCGAGGTTGCTTCGTCACCCGTCGCCGATACGCGTCGGGGATTCGAGCGGCGCTTTGTTGGCGACGTGGTTGTATTACTCTCTCTGTGTTCTCGCGTTGTTTCACGCCCGCCTGTTTGGCGGTCCGTGGCTCCGTTCGTACTCACGGAACCACCACACGGGTTTGAAGCCGTTCTAGCCGGTTATTCCACAGGGGTGGCTTTGGGTAAAGAAATGTCCGAACTGCCATGCAGAGCCAATCGTTCAGGATGTAATAACATTCTGCTTAGGACGAACGAAGTGAGTCACTTAGGCTAGGCTAAGCCCGTTTGTCCAACGACTCCAGTCTGTCGTACAGCCTCGAGACCGTCGCATCTTGTTCTAAAACCGGCCTCGAGTAGATGGACTCCAACAACGCGAGTCTGGCTTCGATCCCGTCGCGTTCACGCTCCGCTTCGGGTTGGTCGAACTGATCGAGTTGCTGGGTAACGGCGGTTAGAAGCTCCGACTTTACGAGTGGTTTCCGTAGCACGTCGTCACACGGCCACGTACAGAGCGACGGTTCGGGTCGATCACCGACGAGCGCGATCCGGCGAGTTGTGGTGTGACTGTGTGCGATGAGCGTGGTTGGGGCGTTATTCCAGAGGCTGATATCGAAAATAGCGACGTCCGGCGCGTCAGCAAGATTGTGCTGAAGCTGTTCCGGACCGGTTACTGTGACAACATCGAACTGATCGGACAACCAGCTGCGATAGAGTTCGACGAGTCGATGGTCACGGTCACCCAGGACGGTCGTCGGTCGGACGGAATCGACGTGTTCGTCGGCCCACGTCGTCAGCGAGTCGAACACTGGTTGTAACTCATATCCAGCCTCGGTCAGTTCGTACGTGACTGTGAGTGGTGATTCGCTGATTACACTCCGAGTGACGAGTCCATCCGTAGAGAGCGACTCGAGCGTCTTTGTGAGCATGTTCGGTGAGATTCCGGGGATTCGTCCCTCGAGTTCGCTAAATCGAAGCGACCCCCCGTCCAGGAGGACGACGACGACAACCGGCCCCCATTTGTTAGAGAGCATCGAAAGCGCGTCTAGCGCGGCCCGGTTACTGGGTGATATAGCAACAGCAGTTCTATCCATGCAGCCTATGCGATTAGGAACCTAATATTCCTGTCTCACAGCTGGTTGCCGCCAATGAACCCTCATTGTCTCACAAACTTTATTATTTAACCCGTTCATTTACGAAATAAGATCGTGCCGAACACTTATTCGGGGTGAAATTTTGTCAACCACAGACCAAGACGTAGAAATGCTGCTTGTCGAGGATCAACACGACCAGGCCCGATTTGTTGAACGGCTACTTCACGAGCAGCAATCCGCTGTTGATGGCCAGGCAGCTCGTTCCCCGATCGAAGTCACAAAAATGGACCACGTCGACTCTCTGGGAGCTGCCCTCGAGTCCCTCGAGGAGCGCACTCCGGACGTGATTTTACTCGATCTCATGCTCCCTGATACTCGGGGCATCGCGACAGTTGAGCGAGTGAGCAAATACGCGCCAGACGTTCCGATCGTTGTACTGACTGGCCAGGACGAAACGGACGTCGGTGTCGACGCAGTCCAGCACGGCGCACAGGAGTACCTGTCTAAGGGGGACCTCACTGGTGAGACGCTTTTGCGCACAGTTAGATATGCGATTGAGCGATCGCGGTACCAACGAAAATTGATTGACCGAAATCATCGACTCGCAGCGTTGAATCAAATCGTCAGACAAGACATCAGAAACGACCTGAGTATGATCATCGGCCTGGGCGACCAGCTCCGACACGGTGTCGACCCGAACAACGAGGATGCAGTCGAGATGTTGCTGGACGCTGCCCAGCACGCTGTCGACCTCACCGACACGGCGGCAACTGTGATCGATGTCATTTCCGCCGACGACGTCGAACGCGAGCCCTGCGACCTGTATGTCGTCCTCGAGACCGAAGTTTCGCGACTCCGCCGTGAACGTGACGTCGACGTCACGCTCGAGCGACGCGATACTGGTGACGGCCCGGTAATCGTCTCTGCCTCGCCAATGCTCGGATCGGTGTTCAAACACCTGCTCGCAAACGCCGTCGACCACTCGGATCGATCGACACCAGCGGTGACGGTGATCGTCGAGACGACGCCCGAGGAAGTAACGGTCGAGATCAAAGATGATGGCATCGGTATTCCCGACGCACAAAAACAGGTGCTCACCGATCCGAACGCCCGTTTCGACGACCGGTCGGGAATGGGTGTCGGTCTGTACCTGGTCACAACCCTGCTCGAGTCGTTCGACGGAAGACTCGAGATCGACGACAACCACCCCCGCGGGGCTCGGGTAATCGTCTCGCTCGACCACGGGTCCCACCCTCGAGACTGACACCGCAGGCTATCAACAATCTCATCCTCAGTGCCTTCGGCGATTCGAGAATGGGGCTTGTCCGTGGACTTAACGCCAAACCCTTCCGAGTGGTCGGTAAATCTGCTACTTGGTGTCACTGTCCCAGAGTTCAGGGCAAGCTGACTGTTGCCTGTCTGTCGAGCCGACTGTTAGCCTCGACGGACACACCGAATCCTGATACTGTTTACGTGGCCAAGACAAACGATATAGCAATATATGATTTACACAACGCGGTTGAAGGATTACAGGCGGAGCAGCGCAATGTCACGGCCTCCAGGCCGCTGATACGCGCGCAAGCTTGAGTGGGCTGGATCCCGTAAACGGCAGTACCGGAGTTCCCACGTTGAGAAACGCCGTCTTTGACGGCACCACGGCTTTGCCGTGACTTCTCACGTGGTAACCGCTTCGCGGATTCCCGCGTCTTCAGGCGCGGGAGGAGGTCAATCACTAAATGCGTCTGCTAACTGTGCCCGCATGTACTCTCTCCGCAGGTCACGAATCCGGGCCTCAGAGAGGTAATTTCGCAACACGACCTCTGGACTCTCGCTACCCTGATCGGCGGCAACTCCCTCGAGGCCGTCGAGAATAACGTCGAGGGCTGATGAGTAGATATCGTACCAGAACCGCCTCCCCATTTTCGCTGACGTTGACTCGCCTGCGATTTCAGCAGGGAGGCCTGCTCGTTCAGCGAGATCCTGGAATCGGTTCCAGACCGTCCATCGGGTAATGTGGGCTCGAGAACTATGGGGTGAGGGAAACAGGTATCCGCTCCAGTCGTCGCTTCCGTCCCAGCTGTCGATATAGGCGTTGATCAACTCTTGGCCGAAGAGAATAGAGACCTGGCCGGGTCCATTTTTTCGCTCTTCGAACTGAATGTAGGGGGTTTCACCCGCTGGAACATCGAAAACGAACATCTCTGTCCTGAGTTTGGCCACCTCGTTTGGTCGGAGCCCCCATCCACAGAGGGCTACCACTAAGAGTTGCTCTTCGATATCAGTAGCCGTCTCGTAGAGCGATTGGACGTGAGCAGCCGTTAAACAGGGTGTATCGTCGTTCTCACTATCACTTTTCGACCAATCGTATTCTTCATCGAGTCCTTCGACAGGGTTGAAGGTAGCCCATTTCCGCCGAACCAGGTGTGAGTACCAGTTCGACACGGCAAGGTGGATCCGTTGTTTGGTTTGGTTCCCCTCGAGCTCTCGATGGAGTCTGTCGAATGCGCTGAAACAGTTGTCTACGGCAACATGAGCGGGCACATCGCCTTCTCGAGCAACCGGGCTTACGATGTCAGCAGTTCCGTTTTCTTCTTTATAGGCACGAATGAAGCGGTTTAGCCGATATCGGAGTGTATCGATCGACGACGCTGCTAACCCTTTGCGAGACCGTCGAGAGGTGAGAAACGACTCCAGCGCTTCGATCGTTCGCTCATCTGTTGTTGCCCACTCAAACCCCTCATCAGGGGTTTCAAGTCCAAGGTCTTCTTCCCAGAATTCCGAAAACGTCCGGTTATGGTGCTCCCGAAGGGTATAGAGTAACGATCTGAGACCCTGCTCGGTAAGCCAGTTGTGCGTTGGTTTCTCGTTCTGTGGATCTATGCCGTCGGCTTCCAGCTCTGGCGCAACGACCTCCCAGTAGGCGTCGACGAGGTCGTCGAGCTCGAGGACTGTCCAGGGAACGTCGCTGGCGGTGTCCCACTCAGCAGCTGATTCTGCTGCTCTATGCATGGTGACTCCTCAATATCCTTCTCTGGTGGGTGAAAGCCGGTCGAAGAAGCAGTGCTTCCCACCATCCGTATTCTAAGACTCTCATTTTCACCGGATAGACACATATGCTCAGAAAACATATATTTTTTGGGACCATACAGACTCCATCAGTCTGTGTGAAACCCAAAACTTGGCACCGTCTTCCACCATTCACGAGTAAATCGTATAGCGCTATACCAAATTCTATCTCCTGACGATTAGCAATTTCACTGATCAGATTGGCAGTATAAGCCAGACTATTTCGGTGGAAGGGTGTCATCATATTCGCCGTCAAGGATTTCAGAACAATCAACGGGAATACTGGTCCACGCGTTCTTCACAACCTCGTACCCAGTCCATCCTTCCGTTTGAATTATCCTCACGGTTGCCTCGCAGAATTCAGGCTTTTCGATGAGGTCGTTGTCAAGCAGGATGTAGAGGAGATACGGTGGTCCCACAACGTCAATGTCGTACCCGTTGTCATCGATGAGACGCCGAATTGACCGTCTCGCAGCTGAGTCAAGAATCGATACGATCTGATACGATGAACCGTGTTCAGAAAGTTCCTGCTTGAGCGATTGCTCGCCTGCATCTGGTCCATGCGGGCGAGGAACGACAGTGACGCACGACCATGGCGACGAATCTTCGTCTAGATGATCAACAACACGTTGGCTTCCTCGTTTCAAGTAGTGTTCACGGCTGCCCTCAAGCGGGTATTTGTTCGAGCTGACGTGGTTTTGAAGTTCGTGCTTGCAGACGTTCGTCGTTGTAAGATGGATCGCGTCTTTCAGTCGTTCCCACTGAGTGGTGTTCGCAACCGCGATCAAGGAACTCGTATCAGCCAGTATCGGATAGCGAGCCTCACTCGCCATCGCTGCCCGTCAAGAATTCAGACGTGTCTCGTTCCATAGCCGCCTCGAACGACTCTTTCTCCTCTTCCATCCTATCGAGTTTCTCATCGAGAAGGACACGGGCCACGTCCTCGCCAATCTCACCACGACTGTATCGTTCGTACACCGCAATCTTGTCTTGTTCATCTAATGACTGCCGAAGCATCTCGACCAGGCCGACGCGGGCGAGTTCGCTCACGTTGACGCCGCCGATGTGAATTTCATCAAGGAGCTCCGCGGCCTCTTTTTCGGCTCCGGCACGGAACTGAATCGTCTTGTCGTAGCTTGATCCGCTCATATGTTGAGGTTCGACGTGGAGAGGCATATATGTTATGACGCGTACTTACTTGTCATTACAAGTGGCCAAGAACGTAGCACTACCAGACAGGTCTTCCTCTCTCGAGGGGTGCAATATGAGTTAGGGATCGTGCAGAACCATTATGATCTAACGAAATGAGCGAAAGCTAGTGAACTCGTCCTCTCTCTCTTGGAAGTTGAGACTGTAGCGTGGTTCTTCCGCCTTTAATTGTAACTAGCACTCGTTGGCCCAGCAACTCGCTCCTAAAGAAATCCGCGTTAAGTACGACGATTCAATCGTCAACGGGTAGACGGTCCACTTCGTAGTCGCCGTTGGCCACAATGGTGTTGGTATTCCTCGCTCGGTTGGTCAGAGGTCTGGGAGACACCTGGATACTTGCGAACCACAAATCGAGACCCAATATCTCAACGGGGCTCGACAAACCAGCTTTGGGGATGAGTCTGACTTCTGTAGCGAGCAACTCGATCTAGAGAAAGTGATCACGGTCACAATGAGTTCATCTCCTTTCTTTGCCACACAAAGGCCTGTCGGGGATCACTTAGGACCAACCAGAGATTGTGACTGGCTCTGAGGTCAAAAAAGCGAAACGAGTCCAGAGATGGTATCTCTGGCTCAATGCACGTGGCAGTGTGCGTGGTGGGTATGGGTGGGCGTCGATCTCGACGTTGGTCTGCTTCGACGACGAGACCGTCTGTATATGATTAGTGTTAACAAATAGCTGTATCGGTTGCTTGCATATATTTCCGATTCTTCCAGAATCGTCTGAGGAAGTGATAGATGACGGACGGTGCCGCGATACGCACTCATTCCTTCATTGGGTGTGTTCAGCAATTGTGTTCACTAGTTGTGTCCACTATGTTCTGCCAAAAGCCCTTACAATTCTCAATCGCTAGTTGTCGAAAACCATCCCATAGCCCCACTCTTCCAATTGGCCTTCGACCTCGTCCAAATGATCGAGCCCAGCAATAACGAGGGCCTCTCTGAGGTCGGTTAACGATACGTCGTCGTCGAGTCGTTCCTCGAGTTCGCGTAGTGCATCCCGTTCATCCCGCTTTGTCTCCGAGTGTAAGAACAGTGGAACCCGGTCCCGACCGTCCTGAACTCCGTCTCGACGGAACTTGTACGGGATCTGCATCGGCTTTCGATTGGTCGACTGCTCTGGTGAGCTCGCTGACTGCTCCACCGGGCCTTCAGTATTGTCTTCCGCAGACTCCACATCGCCTAAGTCGGTCTCGTCTTCCCTGTCGGACGTCCCCGACGAGGTCTCTTCAGCAAACGGGTTTTCACCGGCTCCTTCTTTCATTCCGGTCATGCAGTCATCACCTCGTGTTCAACATCACCTGGTTCGGGTGGGTTTGGAGCTTCGAGCCCAACTTCGTCCTCGAGATGACGGGCGATTCGGTCGAACTGCGCGAGGGTCTCGATCTCGTAGTCTCGGTGTCGGTCTCGGTGGTCGCGAACGTACCTGAACGCTGAGCACTGTTTCATCCAGCACCCCTCCATCAGTGACGCTCGTTCACCGATGATCTCTGGCGTGGGGTACTCGATTTCGTCGATGATCCGGCGTTGGTCTGTTGTGTTTTTGAACCCCATCGGGATGGCGGCGAGAACGCCTACCTCCACTTCGAGTTGGTTCTCGAGTCCAGTGACCAGTGCTTCTAACCCTTCCACTGCGGCTCTTCCTTTTGCTGTCGGCTCGACGGGGATCGCCAGCGAACGAGTCGCATGGATTGCGTTGTAGAGATGTGGTCCTTCCGTGGCAGGGGGATCACAGATGAGGACGTCGTACTTTTCGGGAACACCTGCGTCGCGAAGTACCCGCAAGAGCTGTGCGTGCATTCCGAACGCTTCTCCCATCGCTTCTGCTTGTTCTTTCTCACGTCGGAGATATTCTGCCAGATCTGAGAGCATGTTGTGTTCGGGAACGATATCGACCCCTTCGGACGACCGGACGAGATCCTCGAAGTCACCTTTTGGCCGTCGAATCATGTGGCGAACGATATTATCAACCGACTCGGTCCGGTCCTCGTCGACGCCGAACAGTCGTGAGAGATTCCCGTCTTGAGGATCGAGCGGAACGACGAGTGGTTTGAGGCCTGCACGAGCGTGGGCGACGGCTAGGTTAGCCGCTGTCGTTGTCTTTCCGACACCTCCTGCTTCACTGTACGTCGAGTACGCTAACATATGCTCTCCATGAAAGCCATTCATCTTGAATGTACGCAAGACACATTCATTCTCAGGCCACATTGTTGGCATCTCATATTTAGTGCACTGAACACAAGCAGTGAACATAGTTCATGAACACAGTACACGAACAACACCAATCTCTCTCATTCAGGTCGGTCGTAAATTGTAGGTTGGTGTTGTGCAGGGCTGTGAACGGTGTCAAAAAAGTCGTTCTTGATACTTGTGCTAGGTCGGATTGCACGGGGTGTTGATTGACCTCCTCCCGCGCCTGAAGACGCGGGAATCCGCGAAGCGGAGTTCAAGGTTGCGCGTTTCCTCGGTGGCGAAGTACGCTTTCGCGTCCCACGTCGACGGTCGCCGTCCAGTTGTGACCAAGGACGTGCGTTACAGCGCGTCTAGCCCGGCCAAACGGGCCTTCCGTCCGACACTCGGTCGGCGTTTCGACGCGACGAATACCGCTCGTCGCTCCACGGCGGGATATTCAGCCCGCACGGTACCACGATTCGCGTCACCCGAAGTCTGGCGGAATCGAAGATTCCGCTGCCCTCGCGGAACTGGGTTCCGCTTAGTGTTACGTCGTGGACTGGTTCGATCGGATTTGTTACCACGTGAGAAGTCACGGCGAAGCCGTAGTGCCGTCGAAGACGGCGTTTCTCAATGTGGGAACTCCGGTACTGCCGTTTACGGGATACAGCCCAATCAAGCTTACGCGCGTATCCACGGCCTTCAGGCCGTGGCATTGCGCTGCTCCGCCTGTAATTGTGTGTAACACGCACTTGGTCCACAGCCTGTGTGTGGTTGAGTACAGCAATGAATGAACATGGTGAATGAACGGCTCTGTTTAATCGCTAGACTGCGTCAAGTTGAGTCGTTAGAATCACGGTGTTGAAGCGGAAGACGGGAAGTTGTGCCAACCCAAATCTTCCGCTTCACCGAACGCTGTGTCTGGACTGCTAAAAGAGTTGCTGACGACACGGACGAACCCGCCGCCCCGGAAGGCGGCGGCGGGTTCGCCGATTATGCGATGATTCCGCTTCACTGCTTGCGAATTTACCTCGGGACGTCCTATCGGATGACCATCGACATCCTCACGGAGATGCCACGAATAATCCGGAAGATCGGCCTTGAACCGGCCGATCTCCCTCATCCATCCACACTATGTCTAGCGTTCGATAGACTTGAGATGAGTGTGTGCCGAGTGCTGCTGCGCTATTCAGCGCAGCTGCACGAGACTGGTGAGATCGGCACGATCGACGCGACGTACTTCGACCGCTCTCGTGCAAGTCGCCACTACTGCCGACGAACAAACTACCACGTTCAGACGATGAAAGTGACGAAACTCGTCGATACAGAGACGCAAGCGATTCTCGATCTTCACTGTACTACGACGTGGGAAGGAAGTGATGCAGAAATCTGTGAGCAACTCGCCCGCAAGCACGCGGGCGAGTTGCGCGTCCTCACAGCGGACAAGGGCTACGACTGTAACTGGCTTCGAGAAGACCTCCGAGAACTCGACATTCGGCCGTTGATCAAGCACTGCGTCCATGCACCGTACGATCACGCGCATAACGCGCGGATTGATGACGAACTCTACGGTCAACGAGCCATGTCGGAAACCGTCTTCTCGTCTGTCAAGCGCTCGCTGGGCGTCGCCCTGCGAGCGCGGACATGGTACCGAGAATTTCGTGAGATTGCGCTGATGTGTGCGGTTTACAACATCAAGAAGGCCGCAAAACAGGAAATTCCGCTCCCGTCATGCGATTAAACACGGCCGAATGAACACAAAGAGTGTTCCTAACAGCTGAACACAATGGCTGAACACAGCAGACAAACTTGACGAATTGTTGTGATGGCTAGCTTCCTTCTAGTCAGCTGGTTCCAGTTCGTCCAGTATCTCGACGACTGCGGTCAGGCTTTCGAGTTCCAGAGTCGGCTCAACGCTGAGCTGACGGGTGGCATTGTGGTCACGACGGAGAAAGACGGTATCGAACCCCGCCCGTTTCCCAGCGATGATGTCGCTTTCGCTGTCGCCGACGTACACAGGGTTCGAACAATCCAGTTCTCTCGCAGCTGCCTCGAGATATCTTGGGTCTGGCTTCTTTTCCCGGAGGCTTTCGCGAGTGGGGGCTCTGGCCTGGACCGTCTGGACACAGTCGCGGAGCCCATACTCCGTGAGGACAAACTCGACGATTCGAGTCTGGTTGTTGCTTGCGACTCCGGTTGGAACGGTAACGCGCTCGAGGCACGTTGCATCCTCGTATGGGGCCTTCCTTCCGGCCTTGGTCTCCGCTCGGAGTCTCGTTTCGATTCGATCCTCTCGATAGCGCCAAAGTGCGTCGGGATCGATATTGTATCGCTCAGCAGCAGTACGTAGTTCGGTCTCCGAGACGTTGATCGTGATCGCGTCGACGTCCGTCGGGTTTGGGTCCGAAACCCCTGCATCGGCAAACGCGTCGATCGCTGCGCTCTGCAACACCTGTCGTGAGCAGAGTGTAACAATCACCCCATCGTGGTCGAGAAGAAGCCCATCGTACCGCGTCTCATTCATTGATCGATAAACGGAGTCTAAGCTACTGAGCGTATTGGTACCGGACAACTGGCACCGGAACCTCGAGTTGATGTAGGTGGGTCGGTCACTTCTGGAGGCGGGAACGACCGCTGCTGTTCGGCGGGGAACCGCATACGAGACGAGGTGTCGGCGAAAAATGGTCTGAGACGGCCAGAACAATCCGTCGCTGCGTCGGTTGTCGACTAGAGGTTTTTGCGTTCCCACTCGTCCTGATAGCCATACTCAGGAACGTCCTCCCCGGCGGGTTCAGGCCCATCACCGATCAATTGCTGGACACCTCTGAACGAACGAACGAGACCCATGCCGGCTAACAACAGTGCAACGATCCCAAGTGCAGTGTTGACTGGTCCGTCGAGCCCGAAGAGCGCCTGATTACCGGTGAGAACGTTGTACCCGATATAAAATAGCACAGCTGTGAAGGCTAGGTCAATTATCAACATCCCGGCGTGAACCTTTTTATTCATCATGACCCCTTTCGTTTCGCAGCTAAGAACGCTACCCCAGTGAATCTTTGGTTTGGCGCACTTTGAAGCCGTATCTGAGTCGTGCCCGTGTTCCTTTCGTCACATCATCTCCAGTGAGTTTCGTGCGGCCCAGAGTGTGTACCGCTCTTACTCTGCCCTCTGAAGAAGATCCCTTTCAGAAGTCCCACCCGGCGTGAACTATATCAACTCCCGTTGTGACATTCTCACACATGAGTACAGGTGCCGAACAAGGACGGTTTGCAGACGTATCGATACAGGAGGTGATCGGGTGGCTGTTGCTGGCCGTTGTCGGTCTGCTGGTTCTTGACCTCATCAGACAGGTTCTGGTCGGCGAGTTACCACTTGGGCGGCTATGGGCGTTTACGTGGAATGGGATCGTCGATTCGTTGTACATCGGGCTCGCGGCGATCGGGCTCTCGATGACCTACAGCATTCTACGATTTGCGAACTTTTCACACGGCGATCTGATCACTACTGGCGCCTTTACTGGTTGGACGGCGGCCTATCTCGTCGGTGGAATCGGTATCGCGGAACTCAGTAGTCGGCTATTGCTCCGAGCGGACGGCGGCGCACAGCCGGGAGCAGTCGGGATGGACGTCGTCTCGGCACCGATCGCGATCGTGCTCGGATTACTTGTCGCGGCGGTGTTGACGATTCTGGTCGCCCTCGCGATCGACCGGCTCGTCTACCGGAAACTGAGAGACGCCAGCGGAATCACACTGCTGATCGCCAGTGTCGGAGTCGCACTCGCGCTCAGGTATATCATCGCGCTATTTTATACGACCGACACCCGAGGTGTCGTCGCCTCTTCGCCACAGTGGGAGATGCCAGCGTTCGTCCCGATAGAGACGATCAACCTCCACGAGGCGACGCTCGTCATCTCGGCGCTGTCGCTGATCGTCGGCGTCCACCTGCTGTTGCAGTACACCAAACTCGGAAAGTCGATGCGGGCGATGTCCGACAACAAGGACTTGGCACTCATCACGGGAATCCCTACCGAGCGAGTCATCTTCGCGACCTGGGTTATCGGGGCTGGCCTCGCGGGCGTCGCAGGATATCTGATCGTCCTCGATCGCGGGCAAGTCACGATTAACCTCGGTTGGTTCCTGCTGTTGCTCATCTTCGCCGCGGTTATCCTCGGTGGGATCGGTTCGATCTACGGTGCACTTGCAGGCTCGCTCGTCATCGGCCTCACGATCAACCTCTCGCTGATCTGGATTCCCTCCGACCTGAACGAGATCGCCGCATTCACGCTGATGATCGTGGTATTGATCTTCCGGCCAGATGGCCTGTTCAAAGGGGTGGAGACGGCATGAGCGAACGCGACTCGAGGCTGCCAGAACCCATCTCGAACGCTCACGATCGGCTCAAAGCCCTCCCGCAGTGGCAGTACGACCTGGTGTTGATCGTCGGCGTCGTTCTGGTGACCTACGGAGCGTTTGCGATCCTCGGGTTCTTCGGCGGCGTTGGGATCAACTCGATCGTCGGCTTCTTCCGGACGGTGACCTTTTATGCTGCCGTCTACGCGCTCGTCGTACTCGCGCTAAACCTCCACTGGGGATACACCGGGCTGTTCAACATCGGTGTCGCCGGCTTCATGGCCGTCGGCGTCTACACGATGGCGTTCCTGACGGCCGCACCGGACGCCACTCCGGCCGGACTCGGCCTCCCGATCCCCATCGGCATCCTCGGCGGGATGATCGCCGCCGGCTTGGTCGGACTCGTCGCCGCCCTTCCCGCCCTTCGCGTGCGTGCGGACTACTTCGCGATCGTCACCCTCGGCCTCTCCGAAATCATCAGGCTCGCACTCCTCTCGGGGAGCCTGCGTTCGATCGAGGTCGGTGACACTGTCTACGGCACCGGCGGCGGCAGCGGCATCCAGTACCCGCCCGTCGACACGATTATTCCGTGGCTGCTCGAGCGGCCGGTGATCGGCGAACTCGGAGAGATT
Source organism: Natrarchaeobaculum sulfurireducens (assembly GCF_003430825.1). Taxonomy (NCBI): domain Archaea; kingdom Methanobacteriati; phylum Methanobacteriota; class Halobacteria; order Halobacteriales; family Natrialbaceae; genus Natrarchaeobaculum; species Natrarchaeobaculum sulfurireducens. The sequence goes on from NZ_CP024046.1 coordinate 29,982, forward strand.
CTCTTCGAGGTCGGCGGGGCAGTCGGGATCCAGCGGTCGGTTATTCTTGGTGGGCTCTACACGGCCGTGTTGATCGCCTTTGTCGGCCTGTTTTACCTGTTTTTGAGTCGGATCGCCAACTCGCCGTACGGACGCATCCTCAAGGCGATCCGCGAGGACGAACTCGCAGCCAAGTCCCTCGGTAAGAACACCGACCGCGCGAAGATCGTTGCGTTCGTCGTCGGCTGTTCGCTGATGGGACTCGCTGGGATGCTCTGGATGGGAAGTCGAAGCTTCGTCAGCCCGGACAGTTTCATGCCGATCATCACCTTCTACATCTTTGTCGCGCTCATCGTCGGTGGCGCCGGGTCGAACACCGGCAGCGTTATCGGCGGCTTCGCCTTCGCTGCGTTTCTCTGGGAGGGCCCGCGCTTCGTCCGCAGCATCCTCAACGCGAACCTCAACCTCCGTTCGCCGCCGACTATCTACGACGCGTTTGTCGAACTCGCGAGCGGAGATCTCACACCGCTGGTTGGCTACCTGGTCGGCTCGCTCGACGAGTTGCGGTTCGTCCTCGTCGGCGTCGTTTTGATCCTGCTAATGCTCTGGCGACCCGAGGGTCTGTTGGGCCATCGCAAGGAGATCGCTGCCGCGACTGACCTCTCGAAGCGCCCATCCCCACCCGACCGTGCCACCGCGAGCGATGGGGGTGAGCCAGATGAGTGACGCCGACTCGAGTCCGTCGGCGGCTGACAGTGCCACGGGCACCGATTCCGATCATCGATCCGTCGATGACCCGATCCTCGAGATCGAGCGCGTTGTCAAACGGTTCGGCGGTATTACGGCGGTCGACGGTGCGAGTTTCGGGATCGAACGTGGCTCGATCACCGGGCTGATCGGGCCCAACGGCGCCGGCAAGTCGACGACGTTCAACTGTATCACCGGCGTCTACGAACCCGACGAGGGATCGGTCGTCTTCGACGGGACCGACATCACCGGCCGAACCCCGAATCGGGTCGCGACGGCTGGTCTCGTTCGAACGTTCCAGATCGCACGTGAGTTCCCGGAAATGACCGTCCTCGAGAACATGATGCTCGCGCCGAAAAATCAGCTCGGCGAATCGCTGTGGCGGTCGGTCGCCCCCCGAACTCGCGGGGCAGTCATCGAAGAGGAAAAACGACTCCGCGAACGTGCTTGGGAGGTCCTCGAATTCTTCGAGATCGACCACCTAGCTGGGGAGTACGCTGGTACGCTCTCCGGTGGGCAGCGGAAACTGCTCGAGCTGGCCCGGGCACTGTTGACCGAGCCGGAGCTGTTGTTGCTCGACGAGCCGATGGCTGGTGTCAATCCGTCGCTCGAGAAGAAACTGCTCGAACACATCCACGAACTGCAAGAACAGGGCTACACGTTCCTGTTGGTCGAACACGATATGGACGTCATTATGAATCATACCGAACACGTCATCGTCATGCATCAAGGATCGGTGCTCGCGGAGGGAGCCCCCGAGGCGGTCAAGTCGAACGAGGAAGTCATCGAAGCCTATCTCGGGGGTGAGGTCTGATGGCGTTGCTCGAAGCCTCGAGTCTGGACGCCGGCTACGGCGACTTACAGATCCTCGACGACGTCGACTTGGCCGTCGATGCCAGCGAGTACGTCACCATCGTCGGTCCCAACGGGGCCGGGAAGTCGACGGTCATGAAGTCGATCTTCGGGCTGACGAACTACATGGGGGGGTCGGTCACGTTCGGCGACGAGGCCATCCACGGCAAACGACCCGAGGAGATTATCCGGACGGGCATCGGCTACGTCCCACAGAACGACAACGTGTTCCCGTCGCTTTCGGTCATCGAGAACCTGGAGATGGGTGCGTACATCCTCGATGAAGTCCCCGAGGATCGGCTCGAGTGGATCTTCGACCGGTTTCCCATCCTCGAGGAGCGCAAAAGCCAGAAGGCCGGCACGATGAGCGGCGGCCAACAGCAGATGCTCGCGATGGGGCGGGCGCTCATGCTCGAGCCGGATCTGTTGATGCTCGACGAACCGAGCGCCGGACTGGCACCGGACCTGGTCGATGATATGTTCGACCGGATCGACCGAATCAACGACGACGGAACCGCCGTTTTACTGGTCGAACAGAACGCAAAAGAGGCTCTGCGACGGTGTGACCGCGGCTATGTCCTCGTACAGGGTGGCAATCGGTACATGGATACCGGCGAGGCGCTGCTCGGCGACGAGCAGGTGCGCCAGGACTTCCTCGGCGGGTAGTCCGGCAGTCGTCCGCGCGCGTCGAAAAATCGTCGTTTTGGTCGTTCTCGAGTGGGCGTTCGGTTATTATTCGGCTTCGAACTCGATCGTCTGGGTGACGGTGTAGCCGTCCATATCGAACTCGAAGACGTCGTAGGTTGCGGCGGTGACGTCTCCATTGTCGTCGAACTGGACGAGTCCCGACGCACCCTGGTACTCGAGCTCCTCGCCGTCCGCGGCCATCTCGACTGCGTCCGCGAGGTTGCTCGGGCCGACGACCTCGCCGCCGGGATCGCTGACCGCACGGACCTGCTCGCTGAGCGCCGCCCCGGTCGCGTCGTCGGCGCTGAGCTGGGCGAGAATGTGAACCGCCGTGGCGTCGTAGGCCTGGGCGTTGAACACACCCGGGGCCGTGCCGTACTCGTCTTCGAACAGCTCTACGAAGGCGTCGGATTCCGGCCCGTCGGCTCCCGGCGCCGTTCCCATGACGTTCTCCATCGGGTTGTCGACGTTCCCCGGCAGGGAGTTCTCCTGGAGGCCATCGGGCACCATGATCGTGTGATCGCCGTCGAAGTTGTCGTAGTAATCCCGGAAAATCTGCTCGCCGCTGTCGGGGAAGCCGACGACGATGAGCAGATCCGGATCGTCCCCGAGTGCGGTCTCGAGTTCGGAGTCGTAGGAGGGCTGTTCGGGCTCGAACGCGACCTCCTCGAAAACCTCGCCGCCGAGTTCCTCGAAGTTCTCGACGGCGGCGTCGGAGAGCCCCTGCCCGTAGTCGTCGTTCAGGAAGAACGTCGACATCGTCTCGAGCCCTTCCTCTTCGTAGGCTATACTGGCCATCACGTCACCCTGTAAGGCGTCGGATGGTGCCGTTCGAAGCAGAAAGTCCCCGTTCATATCGGTGATCGCTGGCGAGGTACTCGCGGGTGAGATGGCGACGACCTCGTCGGGGATGAATATGTCCTCTGCGACGGCAATCGTTACGTTCGACGCCGCGGCACCCGTGATCGACGGATAGCCGGCATCGACGAGCGACTGGGCCGCGGTAATCCCTGCCTCCGGATCGGTCTCCGTGTCTTCGCTTCGAATGTCGATCACGAAATCGGAGCCTTCGTCCTCGAGTTGGGTCCCCGGCAACACTGCAGCGTCTTCGATCGGCCCACCAAGGTCACCGAGGTCGCCCGTCGTCGGCGATAGCGTACCGACCATCGCATCGGCGTCTTCCGCTGCTCCGTTTCCGTCGAGACAGCCAGCGAGCGCTAGCCCGCCGCCTGCTGCAATACCACCGAGCACCCTCCGTCTATTGAGTTCCCGGACCATGTTCACACATGACATTGCACAGTATAAAGAGTTATCCACCATGACAGTCCTCGCGAGACAGTTGACCTCTCACCCTCGGTATTGACTGTCTTCCCGCGGTGAACGGCGAGGCTTTCTCCTCAATTCCACGTAACACCGGTGGCAGTGGCGACGGCTTCGTTGTCGTCACAAGCGAGGGCAAAAGCGTCGCCGAGGAGAGCCAGGAACGAGCCAACGAGATTTGACGAATCGTCTCACTCGTATCTGAGCGCGTCGATCGGATCGACTCGGGCGGCCCGCCAGGCTGGGTAGAGCCCGGAAACGATGCCCGTGGCGACTCCCATCGCGGTCGCGACGACTATCCAGCCGTACGGGATCGTAAATCCGACATCGGCGTACACCGAGGCACCGAAGCCGACAGCAAGCCCGGTCGGGATCCCGATGACGGCTCCGGCGAGGCCAAGCAACACTGACTCGGCGAGGAACAGCCCCATGACCTCCCGATTTCGAGCCCCGTTTGCCTTCATGATACCGATCTCTTTGGTTCGCTCGGTGACGCTAACCAGCATGATGTTGGCGATACCGAATGCGCCGACGAGCAACGCCAGGACACCGATCCCCGCCACGAGCTGGATTATGTCCTCGAGGACCGCCTCGACACCATCAACCAGATCGGCGGCCGACTGGACGGTCACCCCGTCGTCGAGAACCTGTCCTGCGTCCGATTCCTCGTCGAAATACACCCCGACGGTCTCGCTGGTCTCAGTCACCCGATCGGCTTCGGCGACGACGGTAACCTGACGGTAAGCCGCTTGATCGACGCCAAGAGTCGGTGACTCCACGCTTTCGCCGTACGTCCGGTAGTAGGGATCGGTCGGCACGTATACTTCCGGTGAGAGGGGGCCGAACGCACCCAGACCACCACGGGCCTCAGTGACAACCCCAGCAACGGTGAACTCCTCGCGTTCGTCGCCGTAGTCGACCACGACCGTGTCGCCGGCGGTTATGTTCGTCTCGAACGCCTCGGCCGATGTCTCGCTGAGCACCACGGATCCGGATTCCCCTTGCTCGAACGGACCACCGGACTCGAAATCGTCCTCGCTGAACGCCGCCGGGCTCGTCGCAACGACGTCCTGAACGAGGGTCTCGTTATCGTGTTCTACCGACGTCGCCGGGATCGATCCACGCGGGATAACCGACTCGACGCCGTCGATCCGTTCGACCTGCTCGAGGTCATGTGTCGTTACCGCTGGGAGTGCGAAGCTGTCCACGTCGCCAGGTGGAGGGCCGTCGCCGAACCCGCCGTCGGAATCGAGCCCGATGTCGCCAGTGACGATCACGATCTCGCTCGCGGCTGTCTCCTCGAACTCGCCGATCACGTCCGTCTGGACACTCAGCCCGAAGCTGGCGAACATGATTACTGTCGAGATTCCGATGACGATGCCGACGATGGTCAGCGCCGACCGCAACCGATGGCCGAGCAGCGACCGACCAGCAAGCCGAACCGCGTCACGCGGCTTCATTGCTCCACCGGGGCCGTCTCGATCTCTTCGATGACACCATCTTTCACGTGGACGATCCGATCGGCGTGTTCCGCGATCCGGCGCTCGTGAGTAACGAGTAGGATCGCGTTCCCACGATCGTTCGCCGCCTCCAGCAGTTGCATGATGCCGTTGCCGGTTTCTGTGTCGAGATTGCCGGTTGGCTCATCGGCGAGGATTAACTCGGGGTCAGAGGCGAGCGCGCGGGCGATGGCAACCCGCTGGCGTTGGCCGCCCGACAACTCCCTGGGAAGGTGCTCGAGGCGGTCCCCGAGGCCGACTTCCTCCAATATTGTCTGGGCGCGCTCGCGGCGTTGCTTTCGTCCCCACCCGGCGAACATGAGCGGCAACGTGACGTTCTCTGCGGCGGTCAGTCGGCTCATGAGGTTGAACGTCTGGAAGATGAAGCCGATTCGATCCCCGCGGAGGCGGGCCCGTCCACTCTCCGAGAGGGTCGCCACGTTCTCCCCGGCGACGACAACGTCGCCGTCTGTCGGTGTGTCGAGGGCACCAACCAGGTTCAATAGCGTGCTCTTGCCCGACCCGCTCGGCCCCATCACCGCGGTGTATGAGCCGGACGGGAGCTCTAGGCCGACGCCGTCTAGGGCCGTCACCGTCCCGCCAAGCTGATACTCCTTCCTTACGTCTTTGAGACTGACGACCGGCTCCCGGTCCGTAACTCCGCTCATCGGCTCGAGATCAGGTTGCCACGCGGGTGAACGTTTCGCTCCCGTGAAGATAACTTGTGAGCATTCCAAAATACCGAGAGTATAAACGCTCGAGAGACATACATTCAGTAGATGGGGATCGACGACGCCGGAGCGGTCAGATCGCTCGCACTCCTAGGGCTCGTACTAGCTGCCGTCGTGGTTACAGCGACGGTCGGGCTTGCCCTCGCTAGCGACGAGCCGAGCGGAGAGAAAGTGCTCGAAGACGTTCAAGAAACGTACAATACTGCGGACTCCGTCGTGGCCGACGCGACGGTGACTGTCGAAACCGACGAAGCCGAGACGGAGTTCGGACTCTCTACGGTCGTGGCAGGTGAAGAGCAGATGCGGACCAACGTCTCGACCGACGAAGGGCACGTGGTGACTGGCACCGACGGCGAAGTGGTATGGCTCTATGAGTCCCACAGTAGCCTCACTGGCGTCGTAGAGGAGAACGAAGGGGAGAAGACCGCTAGCGTCCGGGCCGGAACCGAGGAGCCCGCTGGCCTCTCGCTCTCGGAGCTCCCGATCGACCCTGAACGCATCGACGGGGACGACGAGCTCGGGGACGTCCTCGAGGAGTTCGAGGACCTTTCTGACGGCGTCGACTCTGACGAGCTCCCGGAAAACGTCACCGTCGCGGAACTGCTTGCCGATGCGGGCGTCGACGGTGAAGACTACGACGGGGTCGACCACGACGAGGCGTGGGAGGACTACGACGAGATTGACCTCCCTGAGGCATGGGAAGACTACGACGAAGCTGACCTCTCCAAGGCATGGGAGGACTCGGGCGTCGACGGAGCAGCTAACGATAGCGACCTCGCGGCAGTGTTTGGTGCCATCGAGGACGGGCAGCTGGAAGACGGAGACGGTTGGGAAGACACGTGGGCGGCTCTCGACGACTGGAACGAATCCATGCTCGAAGAGCGAATCGCCGCGCTCGAGGACCACCAGGCAGAGATCACTCACCCTGAACGGATGGTTACCGGCGATATCAACGACTCCGAGGTCTCCGTCGAGCACGCCGGCTCAGCGACTATCGATGGGAAGGCGGCCGACGAACTCCTGCTCACTCACCCTGAGGCGGAGGGAGAGACGCGGTTATGGATTGGCGTGGACTCCGGGGAGGTGCTCAAGATGGTGACAACAACTGCCGACATAACCGTAACCGTCGATGTCCACGAGACGCAGTTTGACGTCCCGGTGGCCGACAGCACGTTCGATCCCCCGGGTGCCGTTGAGCTGGCCAGCATCGGTGTTTCAACCGCCGAAACGGCCGAGGAGTTCTCCGCGGTCGCTCCATTTGCGACCGCCACACCGGACGAGCAGTGGGCGTTCGAGAACGGCGCCGTCGTCTCCGGGGAGGCACCCGAACTCATCGACGAAGACCGTCCGGACGTGGTGGTTGCGGGCTACGTCGATGGAGATCGATCGATCCTGATCGGACAGTCGGAAGTCGGTCCTGACGAGAGAACGGCAGCGACGGAGTGGATGGAGACGCCAGAATCGAAGCCGAACGGTTCGGAGTGGGTGGACAAACAGCAGACGATTCCGGTAGACGATCGTGAGCTTCTCGTAGTGGCAACCGACGATGGCGTCGTAGGCACGTTCGTCGAGGATGGTGTTTCGACGACGGTCGCAGGCGATTTGAGCGAACGCGAACTTCAGGAGGTTGTCGCTGGTCTTGAAGTCGACGGGTCGTAGTTTACAGGTTAACAGGCGCAATGCCACGATCTTCAGGCCGTGGATACGCGCCGTCAGTTAGTGACACGCGTCTTTAGGCGCGGGAGGATGTCAATTGTTGGCTGAACCCACCAGTATTCCCGTTGAATCCGTACAATACGAGCCCACGTCTGCGCCTCTGGGCGCGAGACGAGGTCAAGTGTAGCCAGATGATTAATATCTCCTGAACCCCTTGCTTAAAAACTGGCAGGAGAAGACGGTATGACCATACAGAAATCTACAACTACACCCACAACTGCTCGCCAGGCCGTCTACGCTGCCTTTGCTGATCGCAGTCTCGGTGTTGAATCGGCGACTCGGCAGGCACTCGACGTCGGCCGTAAGCGATTAGGTTTGAGTATTGGATTTTTGACTCGTATCGAAGACGGTGTCCAGACGATCACCGTTTCTGTGGGTGGAGAAGACACGCTTGAAACCGGCTCCAGGTGCCCACTTGACCAGGCCTACTGCAAGCGTACAATCGAGAGTGACGACCCATTGTGCGTCCAGAATGCGCCTGAATCGGGAGCGATTAGTGACATCGCCTATGAGACGTTCGATCAGGACGCCTACATCGGTACAAAGGTCCTCGTCGACGGCGAGACACACGGAACAGTCTGTTTTAGTGACCCAGAATTACGATCAGCGGGGTTCTCCGAAGACGAAGAACTGTTCGTCGAACTGCTGGCACAGCTGATTGGCCAAGCGCTCGAGCGTCGCAAACACCACCGACGCCTCGAGCGGGAGAGCAGGCGGTACCAGTCGCTCGTCGAGGCCAACTTCGACGTGGTCTATCAGCTCGACCACGAGGGGAACTTCAAGTACGTCTCACCAGGGGTCGAAAAGATGCTCGGCTACGACCCTGAGGCGCTCATTGGGAAACAGTTCACCGAGATTATCCACGAGGCTAGCCACACGACCGCAGACAACACGCTTGAGAAAAACCTCGAAGGGAAAGCGGTCGAAGGTATCGAACTCGAAGTCGAACGCGCTGATGGAACGAGTGCGACGCTCGCAGTCAACGCGATGCCCGTCCTCGAAGAGGGAGAGGTGATTCTCGCCCAGGGTGTCGCCCGCGATATCACGATGCGGAAAGAACGCGAACAGCGCCTCAGGCGGCTCGAGAACGCTGTCGAACACGCTGGCCACGTCGTGATGATTACCGATGGCAAAGGAAAAATCGAGTACGTAAACCCCGCCTTCGAAGGAGCAACTGGATACGACCGCGAGGAAGTAATCGGTGAAACGCCGGCCCTACTGAACTCGAACGAACACGATCCGACGTTCCACGAGGAGATGTGGAGCACGATCACGGACGGAGAGATCTGGGAAGGAGAAGTCGTTAACGAACGGAAAGACGGTGAGGAGTACGTGATAAACCAGACTATCGCCCCAATCAAAGACGATATCGGGGATATCGAGGGATATGTGGCGATAAATCAGGACATCACGGATCGGCTTGAACGGGAGGCCGAACTCAAGCTCAAAAACCGGGCCGTCGACGAGGCGAGTGTCGGGATCACCATCTTCGAGGTCGAGGATGGGAAACGAACGTTAACGTACGTCAATGATCACTTCGAGTCGCTTACTGGCTACGACTCCGAGAAACTCCTGGCCCAGGAGCTGAGCGTCCTTACCGGAGAGGCGACTGATGCGACCTCCATCCAGACACTCGAAAAGTCAATCGAGGCCGGCGAATCGGTCTCGATCGAGTGGATCAACTACCGCAAGAACGGGGCCCCGTTCTGGAACGCCACCAGCCTAACGCCTGTCCACGGACCTGATGGAGAGGTTACCCACTCCGTCGGGTTCCACACCGACATTACGGACCGAAAGCGGACGGAACGCCTGCTCGATGTCCTCAACCGTGTCTTACGTCACAACATCCGTAATGACTTGACAGTCATTCTCGGCTATGCGGATCTCCTCGAAGCGGGGGTGTCCGGAGTCGAAACCGTCGCCGAAGACATCGGTGAGACCGGGACAGAGCTCCTCGACGTATCCGAACGAGCTCGAGAACTCGAGCAATTCATCGATCGCGAGCACGCCCCCTATGGCCACGACCCACAGGCACTGCTCGAGCGGGTCGTCTCGAGGTGCTGCGATGAGTTCCCGGATGCAACCGTCGATATCGACGTCCAGACTGACGATCAACTCGTTGCCGGACCCGAGATCGAGCGAGCACTCGCAGAACTCCTCGAAAACGCTCTGGTCCACGACGACGATCGCCCAACGAGAGTCGATCTCGAGGCTCGAAGCGATAGGGGGTATCTTGAGATCACCGTGATCGATAACGGGCCGGGGATTCATCCCGACGAGTCGTCAGTAATCGAGGCGGGGCGAGAAACCGCTCTTGATCACAACCTCGGGCTTGGGTTGTGGATCGTAAACTGGATCGTCACGAAGTATGGCGGCTCTTTCCAGGTCCACCAGACGGCCGACGCAGAGACGGGAACCGTTGCCAGACTCAGATTACCGGCCGTAACCTCTGAGGAATCAGTGAAGGCGGTTGATACCTGTCCGACGACGCTGTTTCGATGACAGGTCTGAAAATGGCTTTGTGAGACGTGCAGACTGACAACAGGCCGTCGGAATACACGTTGACCTCTTCCCACGCGTGAAGTCGCGGGTATGTGCTCGCAATATCAGTGAAAGTGATTCGATGGTTTTCATACATGAGAACACCGGCTAAGCACCGGAAGTCGATCTCAAACTGATTTCTCGAAGTTTCATAGGACTTTTATTCTATTTAACATAGCTTATACGCTTTCCGATCAACTCGTTTTTATGGATACGGAAGGGTGGTCCGGATCGACCAGTTTGGACAAGACTGCTAACCAGTTGGCCGAGGAGATCGGACTTACCGAGGAGGAAATCGCTTGGCGAAAAGCGTTTGTTGGGTTTGACACGGAAGAGCAAGAGCGGATGGCGAGGCTGGGCGATGTCGTTTCAGAGGAGAAAGAGCAACTCACCGACGCATTTCTCGAGACCATCTATGCCCACGATCGAACCCGGGCAGTCGTCGATCGATCGTCACAGGGAGACGACGGACTCCGTCGGGTCGTCGAAACGTATCTCGAGACGCTTACTGGTGGCACATACGATACAGAATATTATACTCAACGCTGCCGAATCGGGCGAATTCACGATCAACTGGACCTGCCACTGCACCACTTTAGTGGGATGTTCGGGAACGTGACGACACTCTTTCTCGAAGAAATCAAAGCGAACACGATCGAGACGGCTCGCAACGCTGCCGAGAGTGACGGCCCAGATGCGGTCGAAGCGGCCATCGAAGAGGGGTTTGCAGATGCGATGGCGACAACTCGGTGTATCAATCTCGAGATGCAGGTAGTTAACGACACCTACGAAAGTCGTCGCCGGGAACTTCGTGAAGCGATCAATCTCATTCCTGATCCGATCTTCGAGTTGACATCCTCCCGCGCCTAAAGACGCGGGAATCCCACGGAACCGCACCGCTGAGTTGGGATATTAGGGTTCGCGGTTCACGACCTGTTCTCGTGGGGCGAAACAACTCTCACTACGGTCGAACAGGTGAACCGCTGGCTGTGCCAACCAGCCGTTATCCCTATCACCGCCATCCGTGGCGAGACTCGGGAGTACCTTTTGTCGAATGTTCTCCGCGCCGTTCACGTCTGCGTTCGCAACCGTGTCGCACTTTTCACACACGTACAGTCCGCGTTCCACACGCTGTTTGTCGTCGGTTTGACCACACGCTGAACACGAGTTCGACGTATCGCGTTCCGACACCAACTCTACGTCGATGCCCTCGGCTTCCGCCTTGTAGTCGAGTAGCGTCGTGAAACGGTCGAACGCCCACCCGTGCAAGTCAAGATTTCCGTGGTCACCCCAGTTTCGGGGTTCACCGTTCTCGCCGTCCTCTCGAATGCCACCGAGATCGCCAACGACGAGCGTGCCGACACCTCGTTTGACACACTCTTCTACGATTGCTTTCGAGAGCGTGTGCAAGAAGTGTGTCCGGCGGCCTGTTCGATTCCGGTCAAGCCGAGTAGCTTCACGAGATGAGGAATCGTCGCACTTGGCTTTCTTCTTCGTAAAGTAGTATTCGTCCTCTTTGAGTGCGCCACCGGGATACAACACCGACTCGCCGCCGAACGAGACGGCGGCGAAGTTGCAAATCCCGAGGTCAACACCAGCCACCTCTTCACCCGGTGATTCCGGGTCGATGACGGTGCGACAGATGAATTGAAGACGCCACTCGTCATGCTTGTAGATTGCGCGAACTTGTTGAATGTCCCACTCGGTCAGGTCAACATCCGGGCGAGTCTGGTACTCGCACAGGATGAAGTCTGAACGGTGTTCTTTGAGGTTGCGGCCTTTCGAGAGGCGAACGCGGTTGAACTGTTCATCGTGCTTGAAGCCAGCCACTTTGAACGACACGGTTGAACGTGGATGGGAGTCTCCGTTTTTGCGGTAGCCGGGCGGTCGGGCACGGTCGTCGCCGTTCCGACGCTTGCCGAACCAGCCGTTAAACGCTTCAGCGAGTTCTTCGAGAACGCGCTGACTGGATTGAGAATGTAAGTCCGTATAGCGTTCGTGACCTTTGAGTTCGGCTTTGAGTTCCCCGTCATCGGGAATCTCGCCCGTTTCGTCCCACTGTTCTTGTGCGTAGTAGCGACCGACGTTCCAGAGTTTTGAGGCGGCCCATCCGAGTTGGTCGAGGTCGTCACGAACCTGTCGCTGGTTCGTGATCGTGGCCTCGAAGGTTCGGATGGTTCGACTCATATGTTGGCTTCATAACTGGTTATGCGTAGCGTTTTCTTAATAGTGTCGGTTAGCGTTGAATATCCAGCCTTGCTATCGGCGGTGGGTTGTGTAGGAGATGTCGGATTCATCCTGACCCTAAAGGGTCAGGTATTCTCCTCGAATCTGTATAACGATCCGACCGGGAGTGTGTTCGTGGTGGAACTTCCGTTGGCTGCTCACTGACGAGGGACTACCATCAAAATGTGGCTTGGTTCCGAAAAACCAAACGTCGTAGTGAAGAGGAGACTCCCCCATCACAAAGTGACAGCTATAACATCTTTGACCCAAGTTTATTTCCCTCTCAGCTACCACTGAAGTGCCAATGGACCGTGTCCCGCAATTCCCCGAGCAGTGGACAACTGTCGAAACGATAGAGTCACACACCGCCGGTGAACCCCTCCGGGTGATCATCGATGGGGTTCCACCACTCGAGGGGACCTCGATACTCGAACGGCGACGGTACATGCGAGAGCATCACGACGAATTGCGCACGGCACTGATGTGGGAACCGCGAGGCCACACGGATATGTATGGGGCCATTCTGACGGATCCTTGCACACCGGCCGGCGACGTCGGCGTTCTCTTCACGACCAACAAGGGGTATAGTACGATGTGTGGCCACGGGATCATCGCACTGGGTGTCGTGCTGGTCGAGACCGGGATGGTGGCGGCATCTCCTCCATCGGAAACGATTAACTTCGACACACCTGCGGGACTCGTGTCGGCGAAAGCAGCGCTTTCGGACGGACGGGTCGAATCGGTCTCTTTCAAAAACGTCACGTCCTTTGCAGACGGCCTCGACCGGCAGATAACGGTACCCGAGTATGGAACCATCGAGTACGATCTTGCATACGGTGGTGCGTTTTATGCCTACTGTGATGCCGATCAGCTCGGACTCGAGCTGACACCGGAAAACACCGACGAGATCAGGCGGGCTGGCATGGCGATCAAACGAGCAGTTGCCGACGCGGTACCGATCGAACACCCACGGGAAGACGATTTGAGCTTTTTGTACGGGACCATCTTCCGAGGCCCTCCAGAGAACCCGGACTGTGACAGTCGAAACGTCTGTGTCTTCGCCAACGGTCAGATCGACCGCTCTCCGACGGGGACCGGCGTGAGCGGCCGATTAGCGATCAACCACGAGCGCGGCACCCTCGAGGTCGGTGACGACTTCGTCGTCGAGAGTATCATTGGAACCACGTTCACGGGAACGATCGACGAAGTGACGACCGAAGATGGACGTTCGGCTGTCATCCCACGCATCACCGGCAGCGCCCATATTACCGGACACAACCAGTTGCTGATCGATCCCGACGACCCGCTTCGAGACGGGTTCGATCTGGGATGACTCGGAGCTATCGTCCCCTCTCCGCTCCGAACCAGTTCCCTCGCCTGTGAAGGCGCGTATAAACGAGACAACGAGAGTTCCACGGGTCACCCGATCCGTGGTGTTCTACAATTCGAGCCTCCCCAGCCGCGCCGAATTAGTGATGACCGAGACGCTCGAGGTGATCATCGCGGCGACCGCGATGACCGGATGGAGTAGTCCGAAGAACGCGACCGGGATGGCGACCGCGTTGTAGATGAACGCCCAGAAGAGGTTCTGTTTGATCTTCGAGAAGATCCGCTCGGAGAGAGTAAAGGCGTCCACGAGCGCGTCGAGCTGTCCGCGAACGAGGCTGACGTCACTGGATTGTATTGCGATGTCTGTCCCAGTCCCAATGGCGATCCCGACGTTGGCCTGCTTGAGCGCCGGCGCGTCGTTGATACCGTCGCCGACCATTCCAACCGTGTACCCCTTGTCTTGTAACTGTGCGACTTTGTCGATCTTGTCCTGCGGCAGGACGCTGGCCATCACCCGTTCGGGATCGATATCGGCCTGGTCGGCGATCGCACGGGCGGTCCGCTCGTTGTCGCCGGTGATCATCCACGTCTCGATATCACGCTCGTGGAATTGTGCGATCGCGTCCACGGAGCCCTCCTTGATGGTGTCGGCTGTGCTGACCAGTCCGACCGGTTCGTCCTCGAGGCCGACGATCACCGTCGTCTTCCCTTCTCGCTCGAGGTCGCGCAACCGGTCGTCGATTCGTGTCGGGAGACTGACCTCGAGTTCATCCTCGAAGAACCTGGGGTTGCCCACGGCGACCGATCGTCCGTCGACTGTCGCCGTGACTCCTTTACCGGGAACGCTCTCGAACGTATCAGGGTCCGAAAGTTCGATCCCCGAGTTCTCGGCGTACTCGATCATGGCGTGGCCAATCGGATGTTCGCTCCCGCGTTCGGCGGAGGCAGCGAGTCTGATAAGTTCGTCCTCGTCGAGCTCTGCTCCGGAGGCGACGTCGGCGTCGTCGCCAGGATCGTCGGTAGCGATTCCGCCGTCGGTAACACTCTGCCGGTCGGCTTCGACGACCACGTCCGTGACGGAGTGGTCGCCCTCAGTGATGGTGCCCGTCTTGTCGAGCACGACGACGTCGAGGTCCTTCATCGTCTGGATGGCCTCGCCGTCACGGAACAGGATGCCGTTCTCGGCGGCCTTACCTGTACCAGCCATCAGCGCAGTCGGCGTTGCCAAGCCGAGTGCGCAGGGACAGGAGATCACCAGGACGGCTACGGCCGCGAAGACCCCCAGCGTGAGCGGATCGAGCGCGAGGTCGACCCACGGGAGGTACGGCGCACCGACGCTGGCGACGGTCTCCATCGCACCCGGCGTGAGCCACCACAGCAGGAACGACAGGCCCGCAATGGCAAACACCGTCGGCACGAAGTAGTTCGTGATGCGGTCGGTGAGCGCCTGAATCGGGACTTTGGTTCCCTGAGCCTCCTCGACGAGTTCGACCACCTCCGAAAGGAAGGTGTCGTCGCCGACTTTGGTCGCCTCGACCTTGAGCCGACCGGCGTTGTTGACCGTCGACCCGATCACGTCGTCTCCTTCCTCCTTGGTGACGGGGTCCGACTCACCAGTGACCATCGACTCGTCGACGTTGCTTCGGCCGTCGACCACGAGTCCGTCGACGGGGATCTTCTCGCCGGGCCGGACGACCATCAGGTCACCAACGTCGACGTCGTCGATAGGGACCTCTAGTTCCTCGCCGTCTCGGAGGACCCGCGCCGTCTCTGCTTGCATCGACATCAGCCCCTCGATTGCCGAACTCGCACGGCCCTTGGCTCGGTGCTCAAGGTAGGTGCCGACGTTGTGCGAGGCCATGATCATCGCCCCCACGCCGGCGTAGTTCTCCATCGGCGCCACGAAGACCATCACCCCAGTGACCCACGCGACGAGCGTCCCGACCGAGATCAGCGCGTGCATGTTGAACACGCCGTTTTTGAGGCCACGGTACGCTGCCGAGTGTGTTCGCAGGCCGTAGTAGAAGACGACGGGCGTCGCGAAGATGAGCATCAAGACGTCGATCTGGAAGCCGGTCAACGGATCAAGCGGCGTCCACATGAAGACCATCAAAAGGACGATAGGCGACGTGACGATCCAGGCGTGGATCCCTAATCGACGAAGTTTCTGTAGTTCCTCTTCGTCCTCCATCTCTCGTTCGTCGTCGAGGAGTTCCTCTCGAACGCCGTAGCCAGCGTCCTCGACGGCCTCGATGAGGTCGTCGACGCTCACGTCCGTATCGTGCTCGACGTCCGCACGCTCCGTCGCGAAGTTGACCGACGCTTCTTCTACGCCGTCGACGTCCTCGAGACTGTCCGCTATCGTCGATGCACAGGTCGTGCACGACATTCCTGAGAGGGACAGGTCCGTTCGTTCTAGGGTTGGTTGATCACTTGGCATGGCGTCTTCACCTCGTGTCAACCTATGGGCTACAATTTGAAGCGGATTGTCGTTACAAATACTCGAGTGGAGACGGGAGTAGATCTTCAAATCCAAAGTCCACAACGAGAGTCAATCGGTCCCCTGCTGGATCGATTCGTAGCGTCGCTCGTACATGCCCTTACAGGAACTGCAACAGAACACCTTGATCTCGTCACCGATCCGAGCTGTCTCACCGTCACTCGTGACGGTATTGTCACAGACAGCACAGGAGAGGCTGAAATCGGCGGGGGTTATCCCGGTGTTCCACTCGTAGTGAGCAAGCGGCTTGATATCGTACGAAACCAGGTCAGCAACGTCGAGCGCTTCCCGAAACCACGAATGCACGTCCTGATTCGGCGCGTTCACGTGAGCGACGATACTCCCATCTAGTTGCTGGAAACTGTGTTCTGTTTTGTCGAGCGTTGAGACGTGTTCAAAAACACGTTCAACGGCCTCTGGCTTGACTTCCAGATGCAAAAGCACCGGCACGCGGTTCTGGAGTTTCGTTCGATCGACGTCGAGCGTGAAGTTCTGTATAACGTCGAGTTCCTGCAGTCGAGCGACGCGATCGGATACCGCCGGCGGTGTAAGACCGACGTGGTCGGCTATCTCACTGTACGGTCGTCGGGCATCGTCGACTAACAATTGGAGTATCTCGAGGTCGGTTTCATCTGGACTCCTCATGTAAACGACTACCTCTGCCATTGGGTTAACCTTATCCGAAGAACCACTTCACATTCAAAACCAGCTGGGGATAATAGCTGAACATTTGAAACAGGAATGGGAATAAGAGAACGGCTCTCCTAGACACGACATGCGCGAACTATCACCGTCACCGGGGTGAGTTGTGACGTCTCTGAAAGCCCCTGACGCGCTGGAAGTACATCGTATGTCTGGCCGGCCGTTGAGCTGGGAGTTCATCGAAGAACTCAGGGAGATTGCCTCGTATGATGATGCGTACGGTCGTGGCGCAACCGCCGTCCTCGACCAAACAGGGTCGCTCGAGACACAGTCGGTCGACCTCGATGCTGAGTTTCCACTCGATGACGGCGAGAACGCTGCTGTCACCCTCACGAACGAACTTGATGCCGCACTATTTCTCTGTGATGAGTTCAACCAACTCGGCTTGATTCACGCGTCGCTCGCCGATACTCGGCTCGTGACGACTCCGACCTTGCTCTCAGTCCTCGTTCGAAGCGAACAGCTGTCAACTTCCGATGCTCAGATGCTCCTCGATGGAATCAGCGACGCCCGTAGCTGGGATGCGAACAGCTACGTGCAGCGAGCCCGCTCGTTGCTGGAGGAATCCTGACTACCCCCGGGACCGTCTGTGAGATGATTTCCCCGTGATGGCCACGCTCCGCAGAGTGACGCGGGACCGGTGTGGAGGTCACCGAACGGTTGAGGGCGATGGGCCACGAAGCGACTGATACTCGTGTCGAACACCAACCGGACATACGATCTCGTCGTCTGGGGTGCAACTGGCGTCGCCGGCCGTCTCGTCGCCGAATACCTCACCGAACAGTATACGTCGGACGACCTCTCACTCGCACTCGGCGGTCGCGACGAGACGCGACTTGGAGAACTGGAAGCTACACTCGTAACGCACCGCTCCGGATGGGAAGAACTCCCAGTCGTCATCGGCGACGCGACTGAGCCGGAGAGTCTGCGTGCTATCGCCGAGGATACCCGTGTCGTCTGTACGACTGTCGGCCCGTACACAACGTATGGCACGCCGCTCGTCGAGGCGTGTGTCTCGGCCGGAACGGACTACTGTGATCTTACCGGGGAAGTAAACTGGGTTCGAGAGATGATCGACCGGTACCACGACGATGCGGTCGATGCGGGCGCTCGTATCGTCCACAGCTGCGGATTCGATTCGATCCCAGCCGATCTCGCTACGTTACTCGCACAGTCCTACGCTATCGACGAGTTCGGGACACCCTGTGACCTGGTTCGGATCTACCTTGAGGACGGTCGTGGCGGGGTAAGCGGTGGAACGATGTCGAGCGTCGTCGAGGTGTTCAGGGCCGCCTCCACCGATCCGCTCGCCCGGCAGACGCTTCGGAACCCGTATTCGCTAGCGCCGCCGGGCGAGCGCGATGGCGTCGATCCGGGCGCACAGTCTCTCCCGAGGAAAGACCCACTACGAGGCGAGTGGACGGCCCCGTCGCCGATGGCGGTCGTGAACGAGCGGGTGATCCGACGAAGTAACGCCCTGCTCGAGTATCCGTGGGGTCGCGAGTTCGAGTGTACGGAGGTCGCCCCTGTCGGACCTGGGCTCGTCGGTATGATGGGTGCAAGCGCGGTCACAGCCGGCCTCGGATTGACGACTGGAGCACTGGCCTTTGGCCCGACGCGGGAGGCGCTCCGTCGCTTTGCGTTCCCCGAGCCGGGCGAGGGACCGACGAGAGAGGAGATCGAGAATGGGTACTTTAGGATTTGCGTGCTCGGTCGCGGAACTGCCACCGACGGGCCGTTCGTCGTCGAGAGTCGGATCAGCGCCGACCGAGACCCCGGTTATGGTGCGACTGCGAAGATGCTAAGTGAGGCCGCGATGTGCCTCGTGAACGAGGATATCGATTCGCCGCTCGCGGGCGGTATTCTCACACCGGCGGCAGCTATCGGTGGGCCGCTCGCGGACGGGCTGCGCCGGGCGGGACTGATGGTCGAAGTGAGCGAGCGGGTACCCGATCAAACGTAGCGAGTGCGGATTCGATCGCCGGGAGTCAGAGCCAGTCGCCAGGCAGTTCGTCGGCGTGGTTCTTGATCAACTCCAGTAACGGCTGTCTCTCATCGAATTGAGGCCCCTTCTTCACGCTGTTCCTCTTTTCGTCCCAGTTTATAGGTATGCATGGTCGAGCGCAGTCAAAAACGTTCTATCGATGGAAAACAGACTTCGGCCGACCGGGAAAGTGTATGAGGTGAACAACCCCGACCACAAGGGTCGGGGCTTCTTCGTGGTTCCCTCAGATTATCGCTAACACTCCCTGCAACCTTGACGCCTACCCGTTCCAGAGCAAGGCCGTCTCAAGCGGTTACGAGGGATGAGGTCGGGCGGTTCACGCGCCCCGATGCCCACCGTCGCACCTTCCGAACTTGAGGAAGGCTCTTGAGAGTAGGCACATCTAACATACACTTCTCCAATCCACGCTTCGCAACGTTCACCGATGCATTCCTATCCGAATGGTCTTGATGACCACACGACTTACACTTGAATCGTTTCCGCCGTCGATTCGCTCGCTCGGCGTGTTCACACCCAGTCAACGCACAGCCCTGACTCGTGTACTCCGCCTCAACCGAGGCAATTGGAATGCATTCAAACGCTGCTTTGTACGCGATGAACACTTGTGTTGCGCGGAACGGCATCGCGTGGAGCCGACGATTCATCCGAGTGCCGTAGTCGATTGACTCGCGCATATCCTTGAGGTCTTCAAGAGCAATACACGGGTCAGGAAACCGCTTCGCAAACTCGACTACAGCCCGAGACAATTTGTGGAGTCTGTCGTGGACAAACCGATACTCCCGGTCACGAACCACATTCTTGTACGACGGTTTCCCCGCGTTCTGCATCCGCTTTTTCATCGTGAAATAGCGGTGGCGCTCGGACTTGATTTCGGGGAAGTCGATGACGAGTGTGTCGAGAACTCCCGTTTCGTCCATCGCGGTCAACGCGATGTTGTCCTCGTTCACATCCACACCAATCACCGTCTGCGAGTCGGTCTTGTCTCGAACGGTCTGCGTCTGGTGGGTGACGTTGACGTGGAGTTCAGCACGGCCATCCGGGAACAGAGCTTCAGCCGTCCCTATCTTCCACTCGTCACTCGACAACGCGGTTTTCAGCACGTCGAGATGCACCGGGTCGCCAACGACCGTGCCACGAACAGGATTGTACGGTTTCGGAGAGATACGGAACTCAACGTCACCGTCGTCGGTAAGTGAGAGCGTGTATCCCTCGGTGTGGTTCATCCGCAAGGGATATGGCCCAATTTTGGTGTGACTGGGCATGTTGTAATCGTCGTATTCGTAGTAGTTCTCCATCGCTTCGAGAGCTTTCTTGACGACCAATTGCGTGTTGTTTTTCACGAGGTTGGCGTCTTGCTCCATCTGGCGACGGATGTCATCCCAGTCGTCGCCTTGTTTGGCGAGGCGGATGGTGTCGTTGTACACCGAGCGTGATTCCTGCATGGATTCGAAGACCTTTGTCTCGCTCCCCTCCTCGTAAAACTGGAGTTGGAGTGGGAGGGTTTTCGTAAGATTTTGGTCTTCGATGTCCATGCGTGGTACTCACTCGGTGTCTTCGTCGTACGTCCACTCTCGGAGGAGTTCGCGTACGACATCGGCTTTCGTTCGGTCTTCGTCGATGCATTTCTTCGAGAAGTCTTTGTAGAAGTCCTCCTCGAAATCGACGGTGAATCGTCGTGCCATCTTGTTTGCAGTAGATAATTATTAACACATCAACTTAAATGTTGTTACGTCGTCCAGTGTGTATGGAGGCGACTCGCTCGAACCACACAGTGTACAATATCAACTATCATTTCGTGTGGTGCCCCCGGTATCGGCACTCGTTTCTCAACCACGTTGCGGATACACTGGAATCTGAGTTCCATGCCATTATCGAACGGAACGACTACGAGTTGCGGTCGTTGCATATCTCTCCCGACCATGTTCATGTGTTCTTGGGAGCGCACCCGAAACACTCACCGAGCGAAATCGTGTCGAGGTTAAAGAGCGTGACGGCCCGGAGATTGTGGTCAGACTATCCCGAAGTGATGCGGTCGTTATACTGGGGAGGGGGGTGTTGGGAGCGTTCGTTCTACGTGGGGACGGCGGGTGAGGTAAGCCGAGAAACGATTGAACAGTATATCAATCGTAGTGAGCATGTGTAGTCCTTCGACGGGCTTTACCCCCGACCTCAAGGGTCGGGGTTCTCGCCCTGCACCGCCTATAGAACCGTATGAGACTGCTCACGAAGGCTGCCATCCTCGGTAGTGGTGTGGCACTTGCGGGGTGGATTGGATGGGGGCTCTATTCGACCAGAGGCACAAAGACCGTGCCGTATGAACGGCTGCGAACGCTAGATGGCGGTGAACTCCGTCAGTATCCCCAAACGGTTCTCGTCGAAACCTCGGCACCGAATCAGCGGATCGCGTTTCGACGACTCTTCAACTACATCTCCGGAGCCAACCAGCGTGATGAGTCGATCCCGATGACTGCCCCCGTCGAAACTCAAAGCGAGGATTCGATCCCGATGACTGCCCCCGTCCGGTCAGCGGTGACCAACACTGACGCTGATTCGGTTCGGATGGCGTTCTATCTGCCCGCAGAATATAGCCCTGAAACTGCACCAGAACCGACTGAAGCGCACGTTTCGCTCGTCACAGAGCCACGGAAAGCCGTTGCTGTGGATCAATTTTCTTGGTGGACCCCCGAGTGGCGGGTCGCACGGCGGACGCGGAAGCTTCTGTCCACGCTCGACCGGGAAGGTATGGAACCGCAAGGCGACCCCTATCTGCTCCGATACAATGATCCGTGGACGCCCCCGTTCATGCGACGGAACGAAATCGCGGTAGAAGTCCTACCAACCTAGCGCTGTGTAGCCAGCAGCTCCTGAATGAAATACTTCGGCTCCGTCAGATAGGCGCTGCTGACTATAGAGCATAGATGCAGCGAACTGCCTTCGTTTATTTTGACCAACAGCTACGACGAACCGACGAACGTGCGTTGATCAAGATTGGTCAGGCTAATAGATCGAGTCGATCGAGGCGCGAGGAGATTACATCGAGTGCGTGGTCCGCTTCCGCGGGTTCTTTTGCTCCAGTGACGACAACTTTGCCGCTACCGAAGATGAGAGTAACCACGTCGGGATCGTCCAGCCGATAGACGAGACCCGGGAACTGCTCGGGTTCGTATTCGATATTTTCGAGACCGAAGCCAATGGCGGTGGCGTGCAGATTGACTGGACAGTCCAGATCGCCAGTCGAGACAATATTCTGGATGACGATCTCAGGATTGGACGGAACGTCGATACCCAGACCACGAAGTTCATCAAACACGATATCAAGACTCTCGTAGACGTCGTCAGTACTTTTCGTGCCCGTGCAAACGATCTTACCTGTTCGGAAGATCAAAGAGGCGGATTTCGGGTTCTGTGTCCGATAAACCGCCCCGGGGAACTTCTCTCGGTCGTAGTCCGTTCTGTCAAGGTCTTCGGCGACCGATTCGAGGTCGAGTTCTTGACTGACCCCAGTCGAAGCGACGATATTCTCTATCGTGGGAGAGGATTCTAAATTGGACATGCCTACGCTAAACGTCGATTTTACCAACGAAGTAGCTGGCTATTTTCTATTTGAGTGCCACAAACCGAAACACTAATCGTTCATTTATTTTAACCAGCGAGTTTCACCACCAAGGGACCGGTATCGACTGTTTCCTGTGTTTAGATCATACAATATCGCTGTGCAACGTTGAGTCAGTGATTTGGCGCGCTGTTCGCGATAGTTATCAGAAATATTGATTACCCCTTCGTTATTTTCTTGACCTGTACTTAACGATCACTACACTCTCAGATTGGTGCTCAGTCTGTACCACATTCGCGCGTTGAGTTCAGCACGGATTGTTCTAACTGCTCAGCTTTTGTCAGGAGTGGCGTGACTAACTCAGAGCATGAGGGCGCAGTAAAAAGGAGTCCCTTTTGACGGTTCATTGGTCACAGGTAGGCACTGCAAAACTTACCGAGATTATATAAGATAGCTATACGTTACTTCAGCTCGATTAGTTGCTAAACTGGGTGAAAATGTGTTTAGGGAAAACTACGAACATCAGCAGGAGAAGCTCTTTTCGCCCGTCAAAGACCTTCCTACTGGACCGAAGAAGAAATTGCGAAATCACTGGTCTACCCATTTTTACGAACACGTCTTCACTCAGATAGATGAGAGAACGTTCGGACGGCTATACCATGGCGGGTATAGCCGTCCGAACAAGCCAGTCAACGAGTTGGTTTCGCTGGAGATTATCAAGCACCTGCTTGGACTGTCCGATAAGCAGCTCGAACATGCCTATCTGTTCGATTTTCGCGTCCGAAACGCCCTGGGTAAAGAAACACTCGGCGACAATATCTGTGCGAAGACGTTCACGAATTTCCGCCGACGGTTGATGGAGTACGAGGAAGAAACCGGTCGAGACCTGTTGCACGAGGTTTTCCAGGATCACCGAAGTTACATCCAAGACGAGTTCGAGATTGACGCCAGCACCCAGCGGATGGATTCAACGTTTATCGAGGCTAACGTCAAGCAACTCTCTCGAATCGACCTCATCGCTAAAGTCGTTCACAACTTCCTGGACGATCTCCCTGACGAGATCGTCCAGGAACTTCCGGCTGGTCTAGACGAATTCGCCGACACGGAGAACCTGGAACTGTCCTATGAACTGGACCCAGGTGAGGTTGGGTCGACCATGGAAACGCTCATCGAGCACGCTGTCTGGTTAATCGACGCGTTCGAAGCGGAGGAAAACTACGCTGAACTGGAGAGCTTTGCTCATCTCCAGCAAGTCCTCGACGAACAGTGCTACCGCATTCCTGATCTCGAAGATGATCACCGTGAGCACGATGAAGACGAGGATGACGACCATCCCGGTGACTCGCCGTCACCGGGATGGGAACCACTCAGAACGTTCACATCCAGCGAAGATGAGCCAAGCCACGAGCAGGCGACCGATGAGCCAGCTCAGCCCGATGAGGACGGTTCCGAGCACGATCGCGTTGGGCTGAAAGAACCTGATGAGATCAGTAGCGGTTCGATACAAAATCCGCATGACGTGGACGCGACTCACCGCCGAAAGGGCGGTGAGTCGTACTGCGGGTATAAAGCGAACGTCGCCGAGACCTGTGATGCGGAAAACCCGTTTCGCCTGATCACGACGATTCGCGTTGACACGAACAATACAGCCGATGGCGACCTGTTAGCCGAAGACGTCCCAGAATTGCCAGAAGAGACCGGGTTAACTGATCTCCTCGTCGACGGCGGCTACATGCACAAAGAAGTGGAGGCGTGCTGCGGTGTTCACGGGATCACGCAGCACTTCACAGGACTAACGGGGCAGCCCCCGCCTGCGGAGAAGTTGTCGCTAGCAGAAGCAGAGTGGGATGAGCATCGAATGGTTGCGTGTCCTGCCGGACACGAACCATTCGAGCAGCGATACATGCCCGAGAGTGGTCGTATCTCAGGACGAATGGGCAAAGAGTTCTGTGAAGGCTGTCCACACAAGGAGACCTGTTTCGTCAAGGAGAAAGAGGAGTTCTACAGTTACGGCTTCTACGAGCGAAAATTAGCCCTCGCCCACCGACGCAAGCGGTTGGACGATCCGGCAGAGAAGGAGTTTCTGAATTTACGCGCTGGAGCTGAGTCGTTGGTCAATGAGGTGTATCACCAGGACGGGGAGAAAACACGGTTCACAGGGACGATCAAGGTGAAGAACGCGTCGATAGCGAAAGCTATCGGGACGAATCTCAAGCGAGCCTCACGATTCTTGGAATCGGAGGCGAAGCAGGAGCATTCAGCCGGATAACCGGAATAGAAGGATTTTTTCTCGGCCCGAGTGCTGGTTTCATCGAGTTGGTAAGCGATTCAATAGATCTCTTGGAAGAACTCACTCGGGGTGTTCCCTGCGGAACACCCCTTTCTCCTGTGCCGTCAGAGCATAGATCCAGCAAATTAATCTCATTCATTCCAACACAACTGCGACGAATATACTGGTCAATGGACTTGATTTCAATCATTAAGACTGGTTATATCAGAAAACATTTATCTATAACCCGTACATCTCCTATGAGTGAAATTACACAAAGGGATACTACTGCTCGCAATCGTTGTGGCAGTACTTCTCCCAATGAGCGTCTTGGCCTCTGGGCCCTACCATCAACCATACGAAGACCCAGATCTTGCGGTAGAGTACGCGGTCGCTCACGAATCAACCGAAGCGTTCAATCAAACCTTACAGGAGACTCACTTGAGCGAAGACAACCCAACTCAAGTGGCCGGCCTTTCGTCTGAAACCCAACGCGCTTTCAACGAGATGAAAGCTCAACCAGTTGAGTCAGATTCTCTATCAGGTTCTGGCTGGCAATATGGTGATATTACAGTATGCGTCGAGCTGATGCTTGCATGTGATGAGTACACAGAGCAGCCAGATTTCCCAACTACTGCTAAAATCACACTTGATACGGTGCACTCTGCATTTTTCACTGTTGTTGAACACGATGACGAACTGTACGTGGTAAAGCAAATTCATTCTCTAGCTCCTGCGATGCACATCGGACCAAGTATAGATGCCTTCGTAACGGCAGCACTGTTTGCTGCATACGGGTTATTCATTGGCGGATTCACCTATTTTAGAGGCGAGTCGCACCCACTGCTATCACTTGGATTCATAGGATACGGTATGTCGTTTATTATTTGGCCATATCTTATAGTCTATACAAATATTGACGGCTCTCCTATCAAGCCTGTTGCTGGTGGACTAGTGATCGGAATAGCCTATTTAGCTATATCAAGGGGCTTTGACCGATAGCGAACGTACTGGTAACTGATTCTTCTGTACTGAGGACCACTACCTTTGCAAACAGAGATAGACCTCGTGCGACATTCGCGCTATAGATTCAGCAGACGCTCGTCAACCTATCCGGAGAACGTCAGAACCGGCCTGCTGCATAGAGAGGATGGGCTTTGTTTATAGTGATGCAGATGTATTTTTACCGTTCATCAGGGACACAGATAATTCCAGATGTTTGGTTCGTTGATCTGTGAGATTCCTCTCGCTAGATGTTGTTTCAGCCTCGGGAGATCTGGGATCAACCGATGTTTGAACCACTCGTTTAGCTGATCCCAGCAACCTTCGACAGGGTTCAGCTCGGGGAGTTTCGACGGAAAGTACCACACTTCGAGGCCGTCTCCACGCACGCAGGCGACCGAACTGTCTCCGACAGTTTCGGTCGCCCGCTCACCACTAACGTGTTCCCACAGATCCCGTGCATAGAAGTACCCTGCCCGGTCAAGAAATACCACTAACTCCTCCCCAAACTTCTCTTTCAACGCTTCTAACAGCCGAATCCCGTGAAATCTGTTCAGGTTTTCTTCCGTCCAGAAGTAGAAGCTGTCACCGTCGTCGGTGACAGCGCCGAGCACTGTCACCTTCTTCCAAGAGTTCGAGGTCTCTATTGTTGGATTCGAGCCAATCGGATACCACCCACGTCGTTGAACCGTCCCGACTCGCTTGGTGAACTGATCAACGACAACGACAGTCTTCTCGCTCAGTTCGGGCCGTTTTTTTCGACTGTCTCTTTAAATTCGGCTTCTTCTTCGGGATCGGCTTCGTGATTGCGAGGCCGCGCTGTCCGCCAGGACAGCCCGGCCTCGTGCAAGAGATATCGCGCGTGGCTTTCGGTGTACTCAACGTCGAACTCTTCTTTGACGTAGTGAAGCAGAAGCTTTGGCGACCACGCTTGGTGCTCGTAGCCAAGTTCGGTCGGTGGCTGCTGGAGAGCTTCTTCCAACTGCTCGCGTTCGTCAGCGGTGAGTTTCGATGGTCCACCCGGTCGAGGGTCGTCGTAGGGTGCCTGCTCGATCGGTTCTTCCTCGAACCGATCGAGCCAGTTACGGATGGTTTTCTCGACAACCCCGTGACGTTCAGCCAGCGTCGCGATCTTGTCGCCCTGCTTGCGGCCGATCGCCGCAAGCACTCGCTCCCGTGGAATCTCTCCCTCTGTCTGCTCTCGAAGCTCGTGAAGCTCTTCTATAGAGATATCGTCCAGACGACCCATCACATCTCGTTGCATTCAGACCGGTAAATCACTTTGGACATCACTATAGACGCTCCCGAATGGGCGGTCCGGGAATCATTTTGGCTGAGCAGAACGCAGTAAAGAGCATCTCACGGTACAGATTCACAGGCTGAGAACGAAGCGTTAGAGCCGATTTCTGCTGCGTCTAAACAAGGTCCAGAGGATGTATTCAGCAATCTCGTCGTTTACTCATCCCTGCTGGAATTTGTGAGGCCTAGATGGCTGACTGCGTATGTGTTGGAGACTGAACAGCTAGTGTTCATGAGTCCGCAGCACCCGTTTTCGCTCGCGGCGGTGCTGGAACAGATCGGCACAGGTCTTGAAAAAGATCAGAACGACGACCACGCCAAGCGGTTCTTGGGTGAGGTGGGCGGTGAGTCCCCCAATAAAGACCACACCAAACAGCGCCACGAACCGGGCCGCCGGTTCGACCAGCAACGAGACAGGGCCGCGGCGTTCGTACTCTCGGTTGCCGAGATACTCGGCCCAGTATGAATAGATGTGGGAGACAACGAGGCTAACGGCGATGAGAACCACGGTAAGTGGACTCGCAGGCTCGATCTCTAGAGCACCAACGAGCGGACCAGCCACAAACAAACCCAGCAGGAGCCAAATGACTACGTACTGCTCAAGGAGCGCGCCCAGAATGTCTCCTTTCGGCTTGCCGATGTACGAACGAGGGGGCTCGCCGGCAATATTCCAAAACGCCCGAATGGACTCGGGGTCATCGGTTCCCTCTGCTCGGGAAATCTTTTGAACGTAGACACCCCCGACAACACCAGCCTCAAGCCAGTAGACTATCAGGAGTGCATGGACTTGCCAGTCGGACCACCAAATCACGGCCAGCGATGCGAGGTTTGCCAGGAGTACCCCGACGAACGACCACTCTGCTCGTTTCCACGACGGATGCACGCGTAATCGTGACAGTGGGTGGGAGTTAATTTTGTGGATTTGACTGACCACTACAGAGAACACCATAGCTCGAGATATGCCACACTCGCGCTATGTATTCAGCACGAATGTTGAAATTCATTATTAGTTAGAGATCTCCCAGAGCTGAATTTGCTTATTTGCTCACGCTGCCGCAGTGCGTCCTCGGTCGTGAGTCCGTGCTGGCGAGCAAACTCTTGAGCTAACACCCATGCACGATAGGAGCGGTCAGGATTAGCGTCCTCGAGTTTCCAACTATAGTCGACGAGCGCCTCAACGACGAGTAGGTCTTGCTGGGGTGTACGCATCAACCAGTTTGGTTACATAATCGTATAAAAACTCACGCAAGCACTCCATGTGATCAACGTTCCACTTTGGAGCTAACCCTGACGTTCACTCGCGGACGTGGTTCAAGTCGGATCAGGTCAAGTGGGAGGGATTTTCACGGTGCCGCTGCACCGACATTCCCGTTCGACCCTGCAAATGGGATGTCGATCTCGAGACCGTCGTAAGCCAGCGTTGGCTTCTTCGCCTGGCCCGATCCTCCGCCTTCGAACTCAATGACGCCGATGTCTTCGAGTTCGGAAAGGTTCCGATGGACTTGCTTGTAATCTCGCTCAACTAATTCAGCAGCTTCGCGGATGCTGTCAGGCTGGTGTTCGGAAATCGCCTGCAGCAGTTCCAGATTTTTCGGGCTGAGCAGGCGACTGAGTTCTGCATACGATCCGAGGTTCAGTACCGGCTGGGCGTCGTCGAGATCTTCACCCTCTTGGGCAGCTTTGATACGGCTCCGCGTGCGCTGGTCGAGACGATCGCGTTCACCGACGGTGACTTTGAGCGTGGGCATGGTGTGTTCCTCCTGGAGGCATCCTACCTGGCCAGTCCCACGAGATGGGCGACATCTCCTCGGTCTCGCGTATGAAACGGTCGTACAGCGTCAGCATCCCGGGGAAGTCGATAATTTCGACACTATCTCGAATGTGGCATTCGTGACCTTTCGTACGTTCACTGATAGACTGTGTCTCGAGTATCGAGTTCTAGGACGCGAAGTTCGTTTTGTTCGGTGACCCAATCGATAATTGCTCGTCGTTTCCCGATGCGGAGCGAGTATTCTTCTCGTCCTTTGAGCGGCTTGAGGTGCCGGCCCGGATTCTCCCCGGCCTCAGTCAATTTCGATCGAATTCGAGCCTCAATATCGTTTGGGAGTGATTGCAACTTCTTCTCCACATCAGGATGCAACAGCACTATCGCCATCCGTCGCTACAATTCCTCCCACTCGTCAGACTCTTTTCTCGAGTCAATAGTTTCAGCAGTGGTAGAATCTAATTCAGGGGCAACCTCTGCCCACCATCCGACAGCTCTCGCACCGAGCTTTTTGCGGCTGACGAGGCCTTTTTCGTCCATCTCTCCGAGCCGGTTACGGACACCTTCAGGGGTGATTTGTTTCCCAAACCGGCGAAGCCCCTCAGCAACTTCTGGTGCTGTAAGAACCGGGTCATCCTCGTAGTCAAACACTTTGAGGATTTCTTGTTCAGAGACCGATTCTTCAAATCGGCCCGCGTCATCGCGTCCTTGGCTCATAATCCGAGTAACGTGATGGGCACACATAACCATTTGGCTCGTGCAAACCGGGGTGGTGAAGTTGATGGATTTCTAGCGAACAGTAGCGGGTGTACTGAAAGGCTATTCGTCACCTGTGGGGACAACTGCTATTGAGTGCCGACTTGTTTAATAAGTCGTCACTGTGCCCCCGAATTTGCCCGCTGAACCGGGGTGATCACACGTCGACCCATGCCGATTTGTGCAAGCTTGTTATAGGAGCCTACATGCCGTTGGGGTTGACGGTGAAAGAAGACGGGTATAATGTCTGGACAACCGACCAGAAACTCGAGGGGCTGCGGCGAGCAGCGTCGAACTACTCATCCAACTCGGCGGGTACGTCGCCCTTCGCGCATTCGAGATTTCACAGAATCACCTGAAGCATGTCAGACGCGCCGTTGACGAAGACCACTATCGCCTAAGTGTACCCTCTAGGGGAGAGACACAGCAACCGGGGCTGGAACGCCTCGAGACGCCTCCACCCTGAAAGATGTCGAAGGTTACATTTATCGGTACCAGAACGCTAAACGCGCTCAGCGGAAAGTGAAATCCTGTTCGTCGCCACTGTTAGGACGGTTTTATGGTACTCAAACATTGATGGAGTGGGCCTATCCCACCGTTCTGTATTACTACACTTATTAGATTGAAGTACATTCTTGATATAATAAGTTATTTTGTTGTTAATTCATTATATATCTAGAAGAATCGTTCGCTTCTATGGACGAGTACGATAATTATAAATAAGTTGTTTTTGTTAATTGGATTCTATGGCACTGTTGGATGTCGTTCGACGAATAAGTGCACTCGTGAATAAGTTGTTTGTATTATGGGTCATATTGGCTGCAATATTGGCCTTCTCCCAGCCAGATAGCTTTGTGTGGCTTGGTGAATACATCTCGCTACTACTCGCAGTTGTAATGTTAGGAATGGGGCTTACCCTCACCATCACGGACTTCAGGCGAATTGTCGAACGGCCACGTGATGTTGTTCTCGGCGCAACAGCTCAGTGGCTGATTATGCCCGTTTCTGCATATCTACTGGTCGTCGCCCTCTCTTTACCGGTAGAGATCGGAGTCGGTCTTATCCTTCTTGGTGCAGCACCTGGGGGAACGGCTTCGAACGTTTATACGTATTTAGCCAAGGGTGACGTCGCGCTTTCGGTAACCGTCACATCAGTAACGACGTTGATGGCTCCCATACTCATGCCAGCTTGGGTTATCCTCTTTGCAGGAGAGCAAATTCAGGTCACCTTCGGCGAAATGTTCCAAGAGATCGTTCTTATCGTTGTGATCCCGGTTCTTCTTGGTCTCACTCTCAGGTATCTCCTTGAGCGGTACTCCCCGACGACTGCGAAAGTCGGTCTCTCTGTATTCCCCGTTATCAGCGTCTTCGCAATCGTGGTTATCGTTGCTGCTGTTGTCGGCGGGAACGTTGAGAACCTCCTAACCGCAAGCGGAATCGTGATCGTGGCTGTCCTGCTTCATAATGTGCTCGGGCTCTCCGCTGGCTACGGAACCGGGGTTGTGACGAACATGGCCGAGGATCGATCTCGAGCATTGTCCTTCGAAGTCGGGATGCAAAACAGTGCGCTTTCTGTCGCGATTGCAGCGGCATTCTTTTCGCCGCTTGCATCGCTTGTTCCAGCGGTCGCAGTCGTGCTTCACCAGCTTACTGGCCCTGTTCTGGCAACCTACTTCGCCAGTCAGGATGACGAGTCACTGTACGAAACGACAATCGAGTCTACAGAGTGACTTAGCAGGAGGCCAATCGTTCTGAGGGGAGCGATCGCCAGCAATCCATCCTGAACCGAATTGTTCAAAAATCATTACCCGAGGTGCAGAAAAGTTCGTATTCGCTATCCCTCGGGGCACTTGTTTCGTTTTGGATGGCGACATCTATCGTTCAATGTACCACCGCCCCGCTCGAGGGCACACCTCGGGATGTCCGCCCCGGTCGTCCCTCAAACCGTCTGCATTTAATACCCAGACCCACACCTGAACACATATGCCGAGTGAACTCGAAGAGATCTGTTCACAGCTTTCTCCAGACCAGTATTCGTTTATCGAGGCTGACCGCGACGAACGCGCGGTCGATTGGGGGACAGAGCTAGAAGAGGGGGTACAACCCGACGTCGTTATCTGGCCAGAGGACACCGACGACGTTTCCTCCGTTCTATCAGAAGCCAACGATCGTAGGATTCCAGTCACTCCGTATGCCGCTGGAACGAGTCTCGAGGGAAATCCCGTTCCAGTTGCTGGTGGTATCAGCCTCGATCTAACACGGATGAACGATGTCTACGAGATTCGACCTGACGACTTACAGATCGACGTCGGCCCAGGCATCTATGGTGACGAGATCAACGAAGCACTGAAAAGTCACGGTCTCATGCTTCCGTCGCTTCCTTCTTCAGGAGCCATCTCGACTATCGGTGGAATGATCGCCAACGATGCCTCCGGAATGAAGACGGTCAAGTACGGAGAAGTTTCTGACTGGTTACTCGAAGCCGAAGCAGTTCTTCCTACCGGTGAAGTAGTGACGGCCGGAACGAAAGCTGTAAAGACGTCATCGGGATATAATCTGTTAGATTTGCTCATCGGGAGTGAGGGAACGCTTGCCATCATCACGAGACTGACCTTGCGGCTTGAAGGCAGGCCAGAGCAAGTCTGGGCTGGTCGTGCAACGTTCACGAACTTAGAAGATGCGTCGGCGGCTGTTTTCGATACCGTCCGGTCAGGTGTCGATGTAGCGAAAATAGAACTTATTGACTCGATAAGTGCAGAAATCGCCAATGCAAGCTTAGATACTGATCTTCCGGACTCGCCGATGGTCTTTCTGGAGTTCCATGCCAACCATAGCATCGAGTCGGAAGTCGAGTTTTGCCAAACGGTGTTTGAATCACACAACGTCTCTACCTTCGAGATCGCTGAAAGCGACGAAGAGATGGCGGAGCTGTGGGAAGCCCGACGCGAGCTTGCTGAGGCCGTCGAACCGTTCGATCCAAATCTCTCGTCGCTCACTCCCGGTGACGTGACTGTCCCGATCAGCGCATTGCCGGACATCGTCCGTTTCATCAAAAATATTGGCGACGAACACGGGCTGTTGATCCCATGCTTCGGACACGCGGGAGACGGGAATATCCACTACTTCGTGATGGTCGATCCGGACGATCCTGAAACGGTTGAAACGGGCCAAGCGGTGTCGAAAGAGATCGTGGAATATGCTATTCAGTTAGGTGGAACTGCGACCGGTGAACACGGTGTCGGTGTGGGAAAACAAGCCCATCTCGTCACCGAGCATGGTGAGGTAGCGGTCGACCTCATGCAATCTATCAAAAAGAGCTTCGATCCAAACGGTATTCTTAATCCCGGTAAAATCTTTCCTACTCACCGGTCTGACACCGATACGTCTTCACATCAGTGACAGTCAATCGCTGAATTCACCCGCTGGCCGGCGCACAAACGTTGGTAGCCGATGTAGCGTATTGACACCTTCCTCCGCCTGAAGGTGGGAGGAATCGCACGGCGCCGCACCGTTGAGTTGGGAATTTCAGGTTTGCAGACTGTAAGCACCACTCCGTTCGAATCGGTGTGATGCGGATCGATGGGCAGCCTCCTGGGAGTGCCAACCTCCCGGTACTCCTATCCTCGGTTGGGTTCGGCCCTCGTGGTTGTTTATGCCTGGAGAGGGTTGAGTTACCGTCAACGGACTTGGAGTTACTTGCGTCAGCTCGCTCGCCCGGTGCTTGTTGTTTGATTTCCGCGTCGGGGCACACCCTGTTTCCAGCGTGGGTGGACACTCGAACCGCCACCTGTCGGGCGCTCGGCTACACTGGGGTCGTAACCAGTGTGCCAACACATAGACGACTGTCCTTGTGTAGCAAAAGCGTTCGAGAATTACCGCCGTGACGGCGCCTATCCACGTCGTGAACGGCGCGGTATTGTGCCTGTTCAACTTCTAGGCACATGCGGCCGCCGAAGCCATTGATGAGTTCGGCACTAAGGATGTGGTGGAGGCGTTCGACAGAAGCGTGCTAACACAGAACATATAGGCTTGAACATTGACAGATCACATATGGTTCATGGTCCAAGCCTCGAGAACTTCCGATACATCCGCTTCCACCGACGGAAGGCGGTTTTTGCAGACTTAATCCCAGCAAGCAGCTCCGCGAATGTCGAGGGTTCGGCTTCGGCGTCCGTAATCGCCGTCGGTGCGACCGCGTTCCTCGAGTGAACAGCGTTGTGGCATGGTTCACACAGTGTAATCAGGTTCTCCATTCGATGAACCCCACCGCGTGACTTCGGAACGATATGGTGGGCGTGCAATTCGACATCACCATACGGCCCGCCCCGACGACGGCAGTTTTGACACTGGTGGTCGTCACGGGCGTACACGCGTCGTCGACGTCGATCCCAGTCAGGCGGGTAGTCCTGGGTCGATTGGCGAACGACCCCCGCCGGAGTCTGGTTCTCTTCGACGGTGACGGGAGCCTCGAGGACATCCTCCAGATCGGCCTCATCGGGATCAACCGTCTTACCGTCGGCGGAGAGGTCCAACTCGAGGATTTCCTGCAGGTCTGCAACACTCTCGAGGTCGGTCGGGTCGACACCCACCTCCTCGAGAAACTCACGAACTGTCTCGGGATCGTCGTCACCAACCTGTTCATCCTCGGCATGAACGCCGGTAGAACCGGAAGGTGGTTCGCCAGTCATGGTCCTCGAGTTGCCTCACCGTTCACTATTTCTGTCGTCCCCATACACTCTCGGCAGCCGTGCACATTGCCATCGTTATCTCCGAATACCCGTTCGAACCGCGCCGTAACGTGTGATCCACAGTTTTGGCATTCAGGCATGGTCGTTCCTCCAGACACTCGCGGTGCCCGCTTGTTCGAGTCGGTCGCTCTCTTCATCGAGTAGTTTTGATAGTGATGCAGATGTATTTTTACCGTTCATCAGGGACACAGATAATTCCAGATGTTTGGTTCGTTGATCTGTGAGATTCCTCTCGCTAGATGTTGTTTCAGCCTCGGGAGATCTGGGATCAACCGATGTTTGAACCACTCGTTTAGCTGATCCCAGCAACCTTCGACAGGGTTCAGCTCGGGGAGTTTCGACGGAAAGTACCACACTTCGAGGCCGTCTCCACGCACGCAGGCGACCGAACTGTCTCCGACAGTTTCGGTCGCCCGCTCACCACTAACGTGTTCCCACAGATCCCGTGCATAGAAGTACCCTGCCCGGTCAAGAAATACCACTAACTCCTCCCCAAACTTCTCTTTCAACGCTTCTAACAGCCGAATCCCGTGAAATCTGTTCAGGTTTTCTTCCGTCCAGAAGTAGAAGCTGTCACCGTCGTCGGTGACAGCGCCGAGCACTGTCACCTTCTTCCAAGAGTTCGAGGTCTCTATTGTTGGATTCGAGCCAATCGGATACCACCCACGTCGTTGAACCGTCCCGACTCGCTTGGTGAACTGATCAACGACAACGACAGTCTTCTCGCTCAGTTCGGGCCGTTTTTTTCGACTGTCTCTTTAAATTCGGCTTCTTCTTCGGGATCGGCTTCGTGATTGCGAGGCCGCGCTGTCCGCCAGGACAGCCCGGCCTCGTGCAAGAGATATCGCGCGTGGCTTTCGGTGTACTCAACGTCGAACTCTTCTTTGACGTAGTGAAGCAGAAGCTTTGGCGACCACGCTTGGTGCTCGTAGCCAAGTTCGGTCGGTGGCTGCTGGAGAGCTTCTTCCAACTGCTCGCGTTCGTCAGCGGTGAGTTTCGATGGTCCACCCGGTCGAGGGTCGTCGTAGGGTGCCTGCTCGATCGGTTCTTCCTCGAACCGATCGAGCCAGTTACGGATGGTTTTCTCGACAACCCCGTGACGTTCAGCCAGCGTCGCGATCTTGTCGCCCTGCTTGCGGCCGATCGCCGCAAGCACTCGCTCCCGTGGAATCTCTCCCTCTGTCTGCTCTCGAAGCTCGTGAAGCTCTTCTATAGAGATATCGTCCAGACGACCCATCACATCTCGTTGCATTCAGACCGGTAAATCACTTTGGACATCACTATGACTGCTTGTACATACAATTACTCCAGTATCGATAGCGGTGAATCGTCTCGGGTCAAGTGGTTCGAGAATCAAAGATTCTCGTCATTACGAGAGAGCGAGGCTCTCTCGAACGATCCCGAGGCTTCCTGCTTCGATGGTGCGCTTTGCAGACACCGAAGTGGTGTCCGTAGGGAGCGCAGTCTCCACAGGCGTCCCTTCGGGCCATCCCGGCGGTGTTCAGATAAGGTTCAAGAATTGACCTCCTCCCGCGCCTGAAGACGCGGGAATCCGCGAAGCGGAGTTCAAGGTTGCGCGTTTCCTCGGTGGCGAAGTACGCTTTCGCGTCCCACGTCGACGGTCGCCGCCCAGTTGTGACCAAGGACGTGCGTTACAGCGCGTATAGCCCAGCCAAACGGGCCTTCCGTCCGACGCGCGGTCGGCGTTTCGACGCGACGAATACCGCTCGTCGCTCCACGGCGGGGTATTCAGCCCGCACGGTACCACGATTCGCGTCGGCCAAGCCGTTACGTCGTGGACTGGTTCAGTCGGATTTGTTACCACGCGAGAAGTCACGGCGAAGCCGTGGTGTCGTCAAAGACGGCGTTTCTCAACGTGGGAACTCCGGTACTGCCGTCTACGGAACACAGCCTGATCAAGCTTACGCGCCTATCCACGGCCTGTAGTAGTTAGGAGAAGTTCTGAAAATAGGCTCGAGAGACACAGTTGATAGAAGCGTGATAGAAACGAATACTGTATGTGGCCACCTTCATTTCTTCTCTTCATTACTAAAGGCCGTGGCATTGCGCTACTCCGCCTGTAAGGCGTGACGTTTTCTGAGTGATTCATGCCCGAAAACGCACGCCTCACAGGAAGTGTCGGCCAGCTCGACTTGGATTTTGTGGAGCGGGAAGCAACACCGCAACTGTTGAGGCAGCTCAGTATTCATCTTCACCTTGCTGGGCTCTCGCTTTCGGATACTGTTCGAGTCCTCTAGACTTTCGCTGTTGAACAGGCTCGATCGACCGTTCACAACTGGGTTCACAAGGCCGATCTCCAGCCGGAATCCGGATCACGTTGCGGTCGACGAGACGGTGATCCGACTCAACGACGAACAGTACTGGCTGTACACTGTCGCTGATCTCGACTCGAACGAATTGCTCCATACGAAGCTCGAACTAACGAGAAACAAGGTTATTGCGAGCAATTTCGTTCGAGAGCTTCGAGAGAAACACGACGTCAACGACGCCGTGTTTCTCATCAGTGGTGATCGATTGCTACAGTATGGCTGTGAGCATCACGGCCTTGAGTTCCAGTACGAACGACACGGTGACCGGAACAGCGTCGAACGTGTCTTTCGTGATATAAAACGACGAACAATCTTGTTCTCAAACTGCTTCAGCAACGCCAGAGCAACAACTGTCGATCAGTGACTCAAATCGTTCGCGTTCGCATGGAACCAGCTTATCTGAACACGACCCAAAGACGAGCAATTATCTCTAACGTCTACAGATAAGCAAGGCGAGTGCCTCGGGGCTTGACCCCGAGGCGGTTCACCATATACGACGGGAAGCTTTCTCTCTCGCACCACCTGTTCCCAAGGTAGTCTCCACAGATTTTCGCTACAAGGGAAGGCAACGAATTACACGAGTCGACAAACCACTCCTCGGATTTTACGGCCGTACTGTTGTAATCTTTGTGGCCTTTTGAAAAGCAACGTGAGTTCTGTGCTTATGCTATCAGCGTTACTTCGTTTTCTGGTCTCCTTTAGGAGAGGATTCAGTACCTAGCGCGTTAATCGAAGTCGCGACACCTACAAACTCTATCCGGCTTGAATTGTCCCCCACCAGACCGTGAGTTTGGACTCTGACCGACGTTATGTTACGTTGTCAACCTCGAATTGATGGGTTCACTATGTGAAATGCGCCGCGATTGGATCGTCGGAATGGCTAGCAACCGACCTTCGAAGTTCTGCCGTTCCGAATATTGAAATACAGTCTGACGGATTCGAATCGACGGTAGAATCAGCACCTGAAGAGTCGATTCCTTCGAGTTCCTTACTGCTCGACGAGGGCGGCGACTGCTGGTTATGGGCAAGGTCTGATCAGCCATATGCAAGCGTTACCCTGATTTCGCCGGCTTTGTCCCACAGCAGTTTGGGCAATTTTTCCCGGAGATAGTCGCCTTTAAACCGGCTTGTCGGGCCAAATACTCCGAGTGAACCGAGCAGTTCATCATCGGGCGTGTAGACCGGGACGGCGACGCCGCGTAGGCCGTTCATGTGCTCTTCGTCGTTGATTGCATAGCTACGCTCGCGGATCGTCTCGAGTTCCGTGAAGAGGTCGTCGGGGTTAGTAATCGTGTTCCGCGTGATCCGCTCGAGGCCACGCTCCTGAATAAACGTTTCGACGCGCTCGATTTCCCACTCTGAAAGGATGACCTTTCCCGACGCGAGACTGTGCAGGGGTCGGCGCTTGCCGATCATTGTGTCCGAGAGACTGCCATAGCGGTGGACATAGACGCCTTCGAAGTCCTCCTCGACGATGAACACCGCACGCTCATCGGTCTCTTGACCGAGTTCGAACACTTTCCGCTTGGCAGCGGTGTATCCCCTTTTTCGCGTCCGAGCGGTCTCGCTTAACTGGAGAAACCGGAATCCGATGTAGTAGCCGCCATTGCGCTCTATCAGGTAGCCAAGATCCGACAAGGTCGTCACGTGCCGGTAAACGGTACTTTTTGTTAGCCCCGTCCGCCGCGTTAGTTCCGTGATGCTAAGTCCCTCTTCGTCGCGAACTTTCTCGATGATATCGAAAGTTTTCCGCGTCGTGCTCACCCCTGCGGTCGTCTCCTGCTCACCGTTTGTTCCCATACGGAGAGTGTACGGCGGTAGCCCAATCAATGTTCCGGAAAATAAAACAGCTAGTGCATTATGTGAAACGACCGTCGGATCCTACGCTTTCGGAGGTGATTTTGTTCCACTAAACGAAACAAGACGTCACTAGAATGGTGAACGGGTCTGTAGTAGCAACCGCTGGTGTACTATCGTGTCTCCTGAGATCTCCTGTAGGAACACCTGGTTCTAACTTTCAATGCAACCAGCGTTGACGAAGCAACTGACCGTTCTCACAGAGCCAGACAAAGCCGTCACTGGGAAACGATTCAACAGGGCCTAATGGCTGATATTGTTCCCTGCACGAAGGCCCTCCACGTGAATTCTTCTCGAGAGTTTGCATTGACGTCTTTCCGGTTTGTGGGTGTAGACGCCCTCCAATTTGTTGTCACTGAACGAGTTTCAGTCAATAGACGCGCCGATACGTGTGGCCCCGAGAGCACGACGTTTTTGCTGGCCGTCGTTGATGGATATCTGAATTCGAGATACAATGCGAACCAAACCGGATAACGGGATAGACGTCGATTACGCTTTTGTTGACTCCATCACACTGGGGCGGAACAATTATACTAATGGAATTTGTGAGTGTTAGATATGGATTCAGGAAAAAAGATCACGCAGGTAGGCTTGAGTAGGCGGTCCTTCCTGGCAGCAGGTGTCGGATCGACGGTGGCATTGGCGGGCTGTCTTGGCAACGGAGAGGAAGACGGCGTGGACGGCAGCGGAAGCGACAATGGTTCCAGATACGAACGCATCAGCGTTAGCTTCTCCGAGCAGGGTGGTGCGCTGAACGAGGGACGTCTCGACATCGGTGTCGGGACGATGATGAATTTCTCTATCACTCCGGGCTGGGTCCAGGAGGCCGTCGCCTCAGTCGACGACTTTCGTATTCTTGACGTGGAAGACGCGACCGCCGATGCTTGGAACGACGATGACACGCTGTTCATCGAGGATCTTGACACCGACGAACTCGAAGGCGCCGATAACGATCACGTGGACGTTCCCGGCGAGGTCCCGTGCCCGACGTTTGCATACAACTTCGTCTCTCGAGTGGAACTCGACTACGATGTCGTGTATACGTTCCTCGAGACAATGTGGGACGTGCGTGAAGACCTCGCTGACGAGTTTGGAATCTTTGCGTTTCACGAGGATCCAGAGTTCTGGGTTCAGAACCACTACGAGGGCATCCCGTTTCACCCCGCTGCAGCGGATTTCTACCAGGACGAACTTGACGTCTGGAGCGATGAGTTCGAGCGTGCCGACGAATCCGACGACGTACTCGAGGCCGATACGATCAGGATGAAGACCTCCGAGCAGGGGACAACGGGACATGCTGCCAATGAGGCGCTGGCCGCGGTTATGAACGACCATCTGGACGAGCTGTCGATCGAAGCCCAGACGAGCGATGGATCGGAAGAGAACATTGGAGACATCGCCTCGGAGAACATCGAAATGGGATTCCTCCAGAACTGGACTGCCCGGGAGTTCCGTGAGGGCGTTGCCCCGTTCGACGACCTCGACTTTGAGATGACACAAGTGTTTCACTACTACGACCTGCCGTGGTACTTCATTACCAATAACATGGATCTCGAGACGTTGTCCGACATCGAGCCCGATATGGCAGTTTCGCCGACGCCGAGCGGATCTGGCACTGCACCCGGCCTCGAGCGCGCACTTGAGTACGCCCTGGACGACTAACGATCGATGTCAACTGTGAGCTCCCGTCTTGGACAGCTAACACGGTATCGACTGTTAGCTGGCGTCACGTACGGCATGGCGGCGTCGTTTACGATCTTTACGCTCTACTACGCGTTCTTCATCTTGACAAATCTGACAATCGCCGGTGTCTCCCTTCGGCCGCTGGTTCCGTCGGTACTCGTCTTCTCCGAGCAGGCGGAGTACGTCGTCGTGTTTACCGGCTGGGGATTGGCGGTTTACTACTTGGACTATGCGCGTCGGCAACTAGATGACCGCCGAGAGCTTGATACCGCGGACGACAACGAGTCGAACCCCAAGAGTCTCGCAGCAGTGTCCGATCAGCTGTCGGTTCTCGGTGACCAAGGCGATCGTCAACTCATGGATAGGGTTGACGGGTTCAAACGAGCCTACAGCAGGTGCGATCCGTTCGTCGCCATCGCGCTCGCCTTCCTCTCGCTCGTCACAATGGCCTACATGCTCGGGGAGTTCTCCCGACTAGACGGTGAGGCGTACATCGCTGGCTTCACCACGATGGACCATGTCATCGGCGCAGCACTCATCGTCCTCGTCACCGACGCGACGCGGCGAGCGTTCGGCTGGATTATTGCTTCCGTAGCAGTCTTCGCGATCATCTACTCCCACGAGTCGGTCAGCACACTTCCGGTTCTTCCTGAGTTGCTCGCTTGGTCTGGCGAAGACCTAACGGGTATCGTCGAAGAGGCTGCCCTCGGAGTTCAGTCCGGCATCTTCGACAGTACCATCATGGGAATCGGCGCGACGTGGGTCGCGATCTTCATCATGTTCGCCGGAATTGCCAAGTCCTACGGACTCATGGAATTCATCCGGGAAGTCGGAACAGAACTGGGTTCTACGCTTCGAACCGGCGTCGTCCAAATTGCGGTCGTCTCGAGTATGATCATGGGCTCGATCACCGGAAGCGCGGCCGCGAACACTGCGACGACCGGAAGTTTCACAATCCCCATGATCAAGGACCAAGGCGTTCGCGATGACTTCGCGGCGTCGATCGAAGCCGTCGCTTCCGCTGGTGGCCAGATGCTCCCACCAGTGATGGGTGTCGCAGCGTTCCTCATGGCCGACATTGTTGGCGTCCCGTACTTGGACATCGTTCAGGCCGGCGTAATTCCAGCAATGCTGTTTTATGTGAGCGTCTGTGTGGCAGTTCACTTCACGATCCTCAAGTTCGGCTGGACCTCAACCAGCCTCTCGCCGTTCGACTGGCGAGTTCTTCTTGGCGGAGTCCACTTCGCAATCCCGTTGGCAGTGCTCCTGTACACCCTTATCTACCTCCGCTTTACGCCTTTAACGGCGGGATTCTACACGATCCTGTCTATCGTGGCGGTCATCTTCGTCCGCAATTACCTTATCGACGTGTTCGAGATCGATCGAGTGGTGCGGTCGAAACTTGGTGCCGGCGACGATGGGACCGGCACCGCGACGACCAACGTGTCGGTCGTCACTGCATCTTACCGTTCCGCCATGCGAACGGCTAGACAGAGTATCAATGGACTCAAACAGGGCGGCCTCGAGATGGCACCACTTGTCGGTGTCCTCGCGGCGATGGGACTGATCGTTGAACTGCTCGAGACGAGTGGACTAACCGGCCGTCTCGGTGCGGGAATCATCGGCTTTGCAGATGTGACGGTCCTTGGGGTTACGGGCGGACTGGCACTCGTGTTGGTGCTTGCGATGATCGCCAGCATTGCTTTCGGTCTTGGTATGCCGAC
Source organism: Natrarchaeobaculum sulfurireducens (assembly GCF_003430825.1). NCBI lineage: Archaea > Methanobacteriati > Methanobacteriota > Halobacteria > Halobacteriales > Natrialbaceae > Natrarchaeobaculum > Natrarchaeobaculum sulfurireducens. The sequence continues at coordinate 71,802 of NZ_CP024046.1, forward strand.
CCCGGCGGCGTACATCTTGGTTGCGTTTCTGATCGCGGATGCGGTGACAGAGATGGCCGTCCCGGAGATTACGACCCACATGTTCGTGTTTTATTTCGCGATGTTGTCGGCGATCACGCCGCCGGTGGCTATCTCCGTCGCAGTGGGGGCTCGAATCGCTGGGACGAATTTCATGAACGCTTGTGTCCAAGCGTTGCGCATCGGTGCACCCGGGTTCGTTATTCCGTTCGCGTTTGTCGCGAACAACAGCTTGATTGAGTGGTCGACGGCGACACTGTACGAGTTCCCGGTCGTCCTCGCGGGGACTATCGGACTGATCGTTGCGACGGTCGGCTTCGACGGTGCTCGTACTCTCTCTATTCCTGTCCGTGTCTTCTACCTTGTCGTCGGATTCGCTGCAATGTTCGGCTCGGTCGCAGCCGGCGCCGTCGGAATGGGGATTCAGATCGCTGCAGCGGTGACCATCGCTCTGCTGTTGCTTCGAGCACGGTACCTCGTTGGCTACGAAGTCGATAGCAGGCGCCCAGACGTTGACGCATCCTCATTCGACTGACTTGGCAGGCTTCGGCTCGCCGGGATGAAAATTCTTTTGTGATCTTCACTCGGTCTAGCTATTAGATGGCAAGTCTCATAACTGACGTCGCCGAGACGGTAGAGTCGACTCCGGATTCGCCGGCGATCGTTTTTGACGGTTCTGAACAGACTTACAGGCAGTTCTGGCACCGGACTGGACAATTCGCACAGGCGTTGGCCGACCACGGTATCGGCGAGGGCGATCGTGTCGGGATCTACCTCCCGAATCTCCCCCAGTTCGTGACGGCCTTCTACGGCACCCTCCGTGCAGGCGGCATTGTCGTCCCGATGAATCCGCAGTACAAAGCTCGCGAAATTAGTCATCTGCTTGGCGATAGCGGCGCAAAGGCTGTCATCTCGCTGGCCGACAACGTTCCCGAGGTTGTCGAAGTCCTCAGTGAAACCGACGTGGAGGAGGTCGTCAGTGTAGGTGGAGCCGTCGACGGTGCGACTGCGTTCAAGAATTTCCTGGCTGACGAAACGCTCGACGTCGTCGAGCGTGCGGATGACGACGTTGCGGTGCAGCCATACACCTCAGGGACGACGGGCACGCCGAAAGGAGTCTTGCTCACCCACCGCAACATCCGGTGGACGACGAACGCGAACGCGAACGTCCCTCACGGTGGGTTTCAGTCCTCTGATCGACTCGTCGGCACGCTCCCACTGTTTCACATCTACGGGATGTCCGTCGTGATGAACGGCGCGATGTACAGCGGCGGCGCCTATTACCCTATACCCGAGTGGAACGCCTCCGCGGTGATGGACGTACTTGAGGAGGATGCGATCACTATCATGTTCGGCGTGCCCGCGATGTTCAACGACATGATCAACCAGCCCGACGCCGACACGTACGAGTTCGAGGCGCTGCGCTTCGTCAACTCTGGCGGTTCGAGCCTGCCGCTCGAGGTGCTCGAACGCTTCGAGAAGCTATACGATATCGAACTCTACGAAGGATACGGCCTCACTGAAACAAGTCCGGTCACCCACGCCAACCGTGGCAGCGCCCGTCGGAAGGGTTCGATCGGTACCCCCCTTGATGGCGTCGACGCGAAGGTTGTCACCGAACTGTTCGAGACGGTCCCGCGAATTGAGGAGGGACCGATAGACGAAGATGAAGCGGAACTACACGAAATCACGGGAGAGCTCGTTGTGAGCGGACCGAACGTGATGAAGGGGTACTACGGCCTACCCAAGGCCACCGAGGAGGCCTTCACTGAGGAGGACGGAACAACCTGGTTCCACACTGGCGACATCTGTTACTGGGACGAAGACGACTTCTTTTACGTCGTGGACCGGGAGAAGCACATGATCGTCACCGGCGGCTACAACGTCTATCCCCGTGAGATAGAGGAGTTACTGTTCGAACACGAAGCCGTCGCCGACGCCGCAGTCGTCGGTGTACCGGACGAGCGCCGTGGTGAAACGGTGAAGGCGTTTATCGTTCCGATGCCCGATGCGACGGCTGAACCCGAGGACATCAAAGAGTACTGTCTTGAGCACATTGCAGCGTACAAACACCCGCGCGAGGTCGAGTTCGTCGAAGAACTTCCGCGGACAACGACCGGCAAGGTTCAGAAGTTCAAGATCAGCGGCGAAGACGCGGACGGCTAGCCCCGTTCTTGTGACAGACCTCGGTCTCGGTTTTGATTGCGCTCGCCCGATTGACGACCGGTCTGACTAGTTACTACGTTATGCCCTCCAGTTGTGGTTGGTCATTACTGTGAATACCGCTATTCACCGGAACTGTTTTGTGTAGCCTCTACAACCGTTTAGTATGGCGTTTAGTCTATCAGCTGAACACGAGGCGATCCGTGATGCCGTTCGCGAGTTCGGTGAGAACGAAATCGAACCTGTCGCTGAGGAGTACGATAGGGAGGGCACGTATCCCGAGGACCTCCGCAAGACGGCTGCCGAGTATGATTTCGTCGCGCCGAGCATTCCGCTCGAGTACGGCGGTGCCGGCATGGACAAGCTCTCGAGCACGATCGTCACTGAGGAGCTGTGGCGTGCAGACCCCGGTATCGGCTCCGCAGTCGGTAGCGCCGGTTTCGGGACGAACATGATCCTCGAGTTCGGCGACGAGTGGATGAAAGAAGAGTGGCTTCCGAAGATTGCCGCCGGTGAGACGGCCTCCTGTTCGATGATCTCCGAGCCGGCCCACGGTTCGAACGTTGCAGGCATCGAGACGGTCGCTGAAGCCGACGGCGACGAGTACGTCCTGAACGGGAACAAGATGTGGATCACGAACGGGACCGTCGCCGACGTCGGCGTCCTGATGGCCAAGACCAGTCCTAGCGAGGGTCACCGCGGCATCACTGCGTTTCTCGTCGAAATGGATCGGGATGGGGTTTCGACCGAGAAGATCGACAACAAGCTCGGTATCCGCGCCTCGGACCTCGCGGAAGTACTCATCGACGACGTTCGCGTCCCCGAAGAGAATGTTATTGGCGAGGTCGATGAGGGCTTCTACCAGCTCATGGAGTTCTTCGCAGCCGGGCGCACCAGCGTTGCCGCGCAGGCAGTCGGCGCGGCCCAGGGAGCCCTCGATGCCGCCGTCGAGTACGCAAACGAGCGCGAGCAGTTCGGCCAGAAAATCGGCGACTTCCAGGCCATTGAACACAAAATCGCGGAGATGGCGACCAAGGTCGAGGCCGCCCGCTCGCTGACTTACCGTGCTGCGACCCAGGTTGAACAGGAGAACCAGGACGTCGCCGCGAAGTATTCGAGCATGGCAAAACTGTTCGCCTCCGAGATCTCGGTTGAAGTCGCGGACGAGGGCATCCAGGTCCACGGTGGATCGGGCTACGTGACCGACTATCCTGCCGAGCGTTACTACCGCGACGCCCGAATCACGAAGATCTACGAGGGTACGAGCGAGATCCAGAAGAACATTATCGCCGACCGCGTTCTCTGATTTTCGGTCGAAACGCCGTCTCTCAACTGTACGCCCGGCAATTCACAGAAATGCAAGGAGGAAGCGCACAACCTTGGTCGTGCGAGGAATCCGACCTGCCCTGTTGTCCCTGAACGTCAGCCCGCTACTGACCGGGCACGCGGAATTCTACCGCCATTCCCTGACCATAGCCGACACACATCGTTGAGAGGCCGAGTCCGCCGCCGCGGCGCTCGAGTTCGTGAATGAGGGTAACGGGTAGGCGCGAACCCGAGGCCCCGAGAGGGTGGCCGATAGCGATCGCACCGCCGTTGACGTTGAAGACGTCGTCATCGAAGCCGAGTTCACGCTGACAGTACAGCGTCTGGCTGGCAAAGGCCTCGTTTAGCTCGACGAGGTCGTACTCCGCAGCAGAACGGCCGTTGCGCTCCCACAGGCCGCGGACTGCAGGGACTGGACCAATTCCCATGACCCTCGGATCGACGCCCGCAACTTCATGCCCGAGGATTTCCGCCCGAATCTCGAGCCCGTTCTCCTGGGCAAACGCACGCGAGGTGATCAGCAGGCCCGCAGCACCGTCGGAAATTTGGGAGGCGTTAGCGGCCGTGACGGTTCCGTCCTCCTCGAACGCTGGTGGAAGGTCTGCAATCGATTCTTTCGTGGTACCTGGACGGAGCCCTTCATCTTCCTCGACAACTTCCTTGCCCGTGTCGATCGGAACGATTTCGTCGTCAAACTTCCCCCTTTTGGCCGCTGCACAGGCGCGCTGCTGGCTACGGGCGCCGTAGGCGTCCTGCTCCTCTCGGTTGATATCATATTCTCGGGCCACCGTCTCGGCGGTCTGTCCCATTTGGAGGCCCGCGACATCGTATTGCTCAGCGATGCCATCGTAGACATCGATCCCTTTCCGTCGCTCGTTTCGGGTCATGTTCTCAACGCCACCGGCGACGATTACTTCGCGTTGGCCCGCACGGATGGAGTCTGCCGCACTGGATATTGCCTCTGCGGAGGACGCACAAAGCCTATTAATAGTCGTTCCCGGAACGTCCTCACCCAGTTCTGAGAGCAGAGCGATAACACGGGCAATATTGTTGCTCTGCTCGTTCACAGGCTTGGCACAGCCCCAACGAACATCATCTACGTGCTCACTGCTGAGACCCGTTCGCTCGAGCATCGCATTGACAAGTGGAACGGAGAGTTCTTCACTCCCAGTATCAGCGAAGACTCCACCTTGTTTTCCCTGTGGCGTTCTGACTGCTTGTACGACTACTGGTTGCTGCTCGGACATCAGTTTTACAACTCACCCCCTGGGTAAAGATGCTGCGTCTTTTGATCCGGGATTTGACTGAAAATGGATGAACCAGAACGTTTTTTACTATCTGTTTGGTTCTGTATCACATGCAAATCGCAGTTCTCGGTGCCGGTAGCATGGGGCACGGAATCGCGCAAGTGTCCGCAATGGCAGGACACAAAATCATTCTACGGGATATCGAACCTGAACTGGTCGAGAAGGGGCTTGAGGGAATTCAGGAGAACCTACAGGGTGGCGTGGACCGAGACAAACTCACGGAATCGGAGATGGTGGAAACTCTCGAGCGTATCGAGGTAACGACTGACCTCGCGGACGCTGTCGGTGACGCTGACCTCGTAATCGAAGCGGTACCCGAGAGCGTGGAGTTGAAGCAGGACGTCTTTTCAGATGTCGAAGAAATCATAGACAGCGAGACAATCATCGCCTCGAACACCTCTTCGCTCTCAGTAACGGAAATAGCGAGCGTACTCGACCACCCTGAACGTGCGATTGGCCTTCATTTCTTTAATCCGCCACACTTGATGGATCTAGTTGAGGTCGTGATTGCCGAACAAACTGATAACCGTACCGAAGAGTTTGCAGTTGACTACATTCGTGACATCCAGAAAGAAGAGGTTATTGTCCGTGACAGCGCTGGCTTCGCGACCTCGCGGCTTGGTCTCGCAGTAGGGCTTGAAGCAATCCGAATGGTCGAGGAAGGCGTTGCGAGTCCCGCGGACATTGATAAAGCGATGAAACTGGGGTACGGCTACCCGATGGGGCCGATCGAACTCGGCGATCACGTCGGCCTCGATGTTCGTCTTCACATAGCAGAACACCTACGTGAGGAACTGGGAGAGAGATTTAAGCCGCCTCAGTCGCTCCGCCAAAAAGTCCGGGCGGGAAAACTGGGGAAGAAGACCGGTGAGGGGTTCTACGTTTGGAAGGATGGCAAGCGTGTAGAAAAGCGCCAAACGAGGGAGGAAAACAATGACTAAATTGGTGGATGAGTACGAGCTGTTATCGGTCACCGTCGGAGATCGTGCTGACCACGTCGCGACGATCGCTATCAACCGTCCGGATGTCCGAAATGCGCTTAACGAACAGGTGCGGACCGAGTTGAAAGATGCGGTTACGACTGCCGATAAAGATGATCGGGTGCGTGTACTCGTACTCACAGGGGGAGAAGAATCTGGCTCATTCATCGCCGGCGCTGACATCACCGAGTTTCGGGACCGTGACCTCGTCGATCAACGCAAGGCCAGTGAACGGCCTCGCATCTACGAGACCGTCGACGACGCGTCAATTCCTATTATCGCTCGGATCAACGGTCACGCACTTGGCGGTGGCTGTGAACTCGCGCAGGCTTGTGACATTCGGATCGCCGAAGCGGGCGCAAAGCTTGGCCAACCCGAGATCAACCTCGGACTCATTCCTGGTGGCGGCGGCACACAGCGACTCACTCGCCTCGTTGGTGAGGGGCACGCGATGCGACTCGTCTTATCCGGGAAATTGATTGACGCCGAGGAAGCGAAAGAGATAGGTCTTGTCGATGAAGTCTACGACGCGGAACAGCTCAACGATAGAGTCTACGAACTCGCGAGTTCGATGGCTGAAAAGAGCCCAATCGCTCTGAAGTTGGCCAAGAAAGCGATCAAGGGAAGCTCACGCATGGGTCTCGAGGAAGGGCTCAAATACGAGTCTGAACTGTTTGTCCAAACATTTGCGACTCAGGATAAGGATGAGGGAATCGACGCATTCCTCGAAGGGCGGGAACCAGATTTCACTGGGAAGTAAGTCTTGGGTTGCAGGACACGGTCGTGTTCAGATAAGCTGGTTTCATACGAACGCGAACCTCGAGCCACTGATCGACAGTTGTTCCTTTGGTGTTGCTGAAGCAGTTTGAGAACGTGGTTGTTCGTCGTTTTATCTCACGGAAGACATGTTTAGTGCTGTTCTGACCACCGTGTCGTTCGTACCGAAACTCGAGATCGTGACGCTCACAGACGTACTGTAACGAAATATCTCTACTGATGAGAAAGACGGCGTCGTTGACGTCGTGTTCCTCTCGAAGCTCTCGAACGAAATCACTCGCAATAACCTTGGTTCCCGTCGGCTCGAGCTTTGTATGGAGTAATTCGTTTGATTCCAGATTGACGGCGGCGTCCAGCCAGTACTGTTCGTCGTTGAGTCGAATCACTGCCTCGTCAACCGCAATGTGATCCGAATTCCGACCTAATTCCAGCTGTAAATCGGCCTTGTGAACCCAGTTATGAATAGTCAAGCGAGCCCGTTCAATGCCGAAATCCTAAGATACTCGAACAGTACTCGAAAGCGAGAGTAAAGCAAGGTAAAGTTGAATACCGAGCTGTATCAACAGCCGCGGTGTTGCTTCTCGCTCCACAAAATCCAAGTCGATCTGGCCGATGCTTCCTGTGAGGCGTGCGTTTTCGGCATAGGTCACTCAGAAAACGCCACGCCTTATTCCTTGATCCATATCTGAACACCGCCTCATTGACGCCGTACGTGCGCGAAGCTGACAGTCGCGGAACTGTCTGTACCGCGGTCATACTCATTCAGCCGATTTACGTGCCCCAACAATCTTCTCGTAGGCTTGACGATCAACCGATTCGATGCCAAATAAGAACAAAACACCAGCGTACAGCACGATACCGACTACGGCGCCGAGAACGACAGCCGGGAGCGGTGGCAACAACGCACTGACGACGAGCATTCCCACTGCCGCAATTACGCCCGCAAAAAGAGGTTTAAAAAACGATCGCGAGTACGGATGGAGACGCTCAAAGTACCACACTTCGGCGACTTTCGTCAGGTTTCGGACGGCGAGCACACCGGCCGAGGCAACTGCTGCACCGACGAAGCCGTACTGTTGGATCAGTACGATGTTGAGGACGACGTTAGCGATCCCAAACACCCACTCGTTGGCCATCACGGTGTACTGGTGATCCGTCATCATTAGCAGAGAGTCACTCGGACCGGTGGCACAATTGAATAGTTGACTTACGACAAAGAGCGTCAATACGAGTGTTCCAGCGGTGAATTCGGAACCAAATACCATCAAAATCTCGGTGCGGAAGACGACCACGATGAGGCCAAGCAAGAGACTGATTGTAAAGATCCAGCGCGTCGTCGCGCCGTAGATCGCCGCCAAGTCGGCTCGTTCGTCGTTGGCATACAGCCGTGCAGCGATCGGCGGAAACAGCTGGTTGAACGCCAGTATCGGAATGTACAGCAGACTCGACACGAGCACCGAAACGTTGTAGATGCCGACCGCAGTCGATGAGAGGAAGACACCGACAATTAATACGTCAATCCGCCCTTGCATGACCGTGCCCGCCTCTTTGGCCGTCAATGGTAAGGAGAAATTGTAGTACTCTGTGACGGTCCCGCGTGTCGCATGCGGACCATGCAGGGTCGGACGGATCTCAAGTCGGCGAAAAAAGAAGGCAATCGCAACGATGAGTGTCACCGCGCTCGCAACGACCATCGCTACGACGACCCCGTACACCGAGGCACCAGCGAGCAGTGCACCCCCGACGCCGACGACGCGAAGGATGGGTTTGAGTATTCGGCCGGTGAGCACCTCGTACTCAATCAACTCGACTGCTCGGAACGTCGCGTAGAGCAGGTTTGCGAGCGTATCCAGAAACAGTATCCCGGCGAACAGACGCAATACGGCGACAAACCCGGCCTCGTCAAGAGTAAGCGCCGCGATTGTCGGGGCGAATACGAACAGGGCCACCGAGACGACGAGCGCGCCAAGAAATGAAGTGACCCATGCAAGGCCAAGGAGGAACCGGCGTTTCTTGGGTTGATCCTCGTACTGTGGGAGGTACTTGAGGATGGACGTATCGGAGCCGAGGTTCGTCAGAAGCAGGGCAGTGAACGCGAGTGTTTTTCCGTACGCGAACAGCCCGTAGAGTCCAGCTCCGAGATAGCGGGAGACGAGCAGGTGGAGGACGAACTCACCAGCATCGGAAACGACTTTCCCGACAGTGTAGAGGGAGGCCCCACGTGCAATGGAGACGAGCGCCTGGATACGGGACTCGCCACCCGCGTCGGTCATTGCGAAGGTCTTCGGGCGAACGCACATCCGTGTTATTGTTGGGGATTGCGTTGCTCCGGTCGGTTATTGAACCACCAGTCTTTGGGCGACGAGAGACACTTTGCCGGAATAAGACCGGTTAAGGCGTGAGCATCGTGAATATGAACGTGACCAGCACACGAGAGTCGATCCAGATCTCGCTCGTCCAACTGGACAACTACGGGCCGTGGACGGTGACGCCATCACCACGACGGGAAACAGATCTGCAAGCGCTTCAGGCACGCCTGTACGCCACGCTCGCCGATTTTGTCAGTACTCACGACGGCTACGCTTTCTTCGACCGGTTCGATAACATGATCGCCGTCACCGACGGGATGACTGTAGCGGATCACAAGCGATTCCAAGAGCAGGTCAGAAACCAGTACCCAGTAACGGTGAGCATCGGGATCGGTGTCGGCGAAACACCGACCAACGCGCTGGGTGCTGCTTCGCAGGCGCTCCAAGCGGAAGGTAGTGCACAGGATGCGGAGAGAACGGAGCGACTGGCGACAGCAGGACCAATCGGAGACACACCGGGGCCACTGACCATCGCCCACTTTGACGTCGTCGATGTCACGAGCGAGTTCACTGACCGCAAAGACGCCGGCGAGACTTCCCTCACGATCCAGCGAGCGACCGTTTCGCTCTCGTCGTACTTGCGAGAAGAACACGATGGGGTCACCCGCTTTGTCGGTGGCGATAATATCATCGCGCTCTGTCCCTCGCTTGATCTGGAGGCGTTCGAAGCGGCCAGAGAGCACGTGCAGGCGACGACCGGGATCGATCTACAAGTCGGAATTGGCGAAGGTGAAACGCCACACGAGGCGGGGTATCGTGCGAAATTAGCGCTTGAAGAGTGCCGGGAGACAGGACAGCGGATCGACCGGGTTGGTTTACGGGCAACCATCGATCGATGAGTGCGAGGGCACTGTACTTTACCGGCGAACGGACCGTTGAGACCCGTTCAATCGAGATTGACGGCCCCGAATCGGACGAACTACTGATAGAGACGGAGTTCTCGGCGGTGAGCGCGGGAACTGAATTGCTCGTATACCGTAACGAGACCCCATCTGAAATCGCGGTCGACGAGACCATCGAGAGTCTCAGCGGTGAGTTCTCGTATCCAATGCAGTACGGCTACGCTGCAGTCGGCAAGGTGACCAGTGTCGGTCGCGATGTCGATAGCGACTGGATCGGCACGCGCGTATTCGGGTTCAATCCACACCAGACGCGGTTCAGTGCCCACCCGGACGACGTCCTGAAGCTACCGCCAGGTGTCCACGCCGAAAGCGCTACGCTGTTGCCGACCGTCGAGACAGCGACGAATCTGACGCTCGATACCGGTCCACGCCTGAACGAGCAAGTCGTCGTGTTCGGTGCCGGGGTTATCGGGTTGTGGACGGTGCGGCTCTTGTCCGAGTTTCCACTCTCAGATCTTGTCGTCGTCGATCCGATCGAGAACCGTCGAAAACTCGCTGCGGAGTTAGGAGCCGATACCGTCTGTCCTCCCGAGCGACTCGACGAGAACATCACCGGAGTCGACGTCGCGGTCGAGCTGTCGGGCCAGCCCGACGTGCTCGACGATGCGATCGACGTTGTTGGCTATGACGGTCGGGTCATTGTTGGCTCTTGGTATGGGACCAAGCGAGCTCCGATCGACCTCGGCGGGCGATTCCACCGCAACCGGATCGACCTCGTCTCCAGTCAGGTGAGTACCATCACACCCGAACTCCGTGGCAGATGGGACACCGACCGACGGATGGACACGGCCAGAGAGTGGCTCGAACGGACCGACACGGACGCCTTTGTCAGTCATCGGATCCCCTTCGAAGAAGCCAAACGGGCCTACGAACTGCTTGACGAGCGCGCGGAGTCGGCGGTACAGGTGGTGTTGACCTACTGAATGGCTTCCAAATATCGTGATCTGCTAGTTCGCGCTGGTCTCCCCTGGTTCGGCGGTATGCTCGCGTGGATCATCCTCACCTACGTCTCCCTCTGGAAGGTTCGACTACACGGTGCGCGGATCTCACGACGGTTCCCGGGTAGGCTCGTCCCGAAACCGTTCCGCGTGCTTCCTCCGCCCGACAGCGAGTACGTCGGCGTATGGGACGTATCGCCTGCAACCGCACGTGATCGACTCATCGAGGACTACGACTTCAGCCAGATGATCCGGGCGTATCTCCACGCATACGAGCGTGATGGGACAGTATTGTACGAAGTTGCCAGCTGCTCCTACCGACCCAGTGGTGTCTTCGGGCGCTGGCAGCTACACGTCAGACTGTTCCCGACGCCCGAGGGAAAGACGGATGTCTGGTGTCACTGGGAATTGAATCCGAACGTCGCCCCAATAGCCCACCTCAGACAGGAGGGATACGATCCGGAAGAGGGGGAACGACGGCTTCGCGAACTGCTCGAAAACGTGACGTTTGACCGTGTGGACGACTCAAAAGCCTGACTTTTCATATTTGGGCTCTGGTGAATCGCTAGACGGCGGCGGAACGGATCACTAAATCTAAGGAAGTGAAGCGGGAGACCGCGGATATCCTATGTCCAAGATTTCCCGCTTCACTGGGAAGGTCGTGTCGCTGGCTAAAAGTGCTGTTGGTGGCCGAGACGAATCCGCCGCCCCGCAGGGTGGCGGCGGATTCGCCGACTACGCCGTCGTTTCGCTGCATTGTCTGCGGATTTACCTGGGGAAATCCTACCGCGAAGCGCTCGACCTGTTGAGTGAGATGCCACAAATACTGGCTAAGATAGGCCTCAACGCGGCGGATCTCCCAGATCACTCGACGTTAGTTAATGCGTTTGATAGAATCAAGATGGCCGTTTGGCGAGTGATGCTGCGCCTGTCGGCGCAGCTTCACGAGTCATCTGGTCATGCAGCAATGGACGCGACGTTTTTCGATCGCGAAAACGCAAGCAAGCACTACTGCCGTCGAATGAATTATCGCGTGCAGACGCTCAAAACCACTGCCCTCGTCGATACAGCGTCACAAGCTGTCCTTGACGTCCACTGTACGACGAGGAAACGTCACGACACGCAAATTGGCTGGCAACTCGCCCGCCGCAACGCGGGCGAGTTGCATAGCCTCGCCGCAGACAAAGGCTACGACTGGCAACGATTACGCGATAAGCTTCGGCAAGAAGGCGTGAGACCGCTAATCAAGCATCGAGAGTTCCGCCCCATCGATCACGCGCACAATGCGCGGATCGATGAGACTCTCTACGGCCAGCGAGCACTGTCTGAAACCGTCTTCTCGGTGATCAAGCGCACGCTCGGCGATGCCGTGCGTGCGCGATCCTGGTATCGAGAGTTCCGTGAAATCGCCCTGATGTGTGTCGTCTACAACATCAAGCGTGCCGTCAAACAGTGAAATCCAACGCCCTATGGCGATTCACCACGGCCAAGTCGAGCGATCATCGTCGAGATGAAGAACAGTCACCGATTTCATGGTCTAAACACACAAGTTGGCTATTTAAGTGCGCTTCCCAACAGTGTCGGTAATTAGATATATGGGCCCAGTAACATTGTGGTCTTGGCATACGATACGATTTAGCGCCTTGTGTTGAATGGATACTGAGTCACAACTCTTCGGCAGAGATCTCGTCGAGGTGATCCACTGTCTTTCGTAACACTCTGCGAACAAATAGTTCTAACGACTACTATAGTAGCCAAAACCTACATTTTGTATTAGGATAGCTTGAACCCATGAGCCAGTTTAGTAGCCCCAGCCGAATCGAGACTGGAATCCGACAGGTCGACACGATACTCGACGGCGGGTTGCTCCCTGCTTCTGCGACGCTTCTCAGGGGAGAACCCGGATCAGGAAAGACGATTTTTGGCCTCCATTTTCTCGCAGAAGGGGTACGGGCTGACGATACGGGACTGTATATCAATCTCGGTGAACCGACTGCGTATCTTCGCGACACCGCCGATAGCTTTGGGTTGGATATCGATCCGGTCAATTTTCTCACGCTGTCACCCTCTGGGGAAGAGTTTCGGGCCGACCAGACGTATGACCTCTTTCGGTCTGGTGAGACAGAAAACCCACCGTTAGTCGAGAATATTCGAGGTGAAGTCGAAACAGTCGGACCGGATCGGGTCGTCATCGATCCGATCACAGAACTTCGATATCTGACCATGGACGACCACCAGTTCCGGACGCAGGTTCTCGCACTTATCGATTTTCTCAAATCGCAGGAAGCGACCGTCTTGTTGACTTCACAGGCTGCCGACTCCGTTCCCGACGATGATTTGCAGTTTCTCGTCGATACGGTCATCACACTTGAGCGCGATCAGCGTCAGCGGACGCTCGACGTCTCGAAGTTCCGTGGTTCTTCTTCCAAGCGAGGGCCGCATACGGTAACGATTTCTGACGACGGAATGCACGTCTGGCCGCAGCTGGTTCCCAGCGACCATCAACGGGAGTTCAGTTCGGAGAAGCTTTCTTCGGGCGTCCCGGAACTTGACTCGCTTCTCTGTGGAGGGCTCACGACCGGGACGGTCACGTTTCTCAGTGGCCCAACCGGTGTCGGGAAAACGACCACTGGTCTCCAATTTATGAAAGAGGCTGCCGGCCGTGGGCAGCGATCTGTACTTTACAGCTTCGAAGAAAATCGGTCGACCATGCTCGAACGGGCAGAGGCTGTCAACATTCCAGTCAAAGCGATGATTGAGCGGGGAACACTCCGTATTGAGGAAGTCAGCCCTGACGAACTGACGATCGACGAATTTACCCATTACCTCCAGCAGGAGGTTGAAGAGCATGGGTCGGAAATCATCATGATTGACGGTGTGAGCGGATACGAGCGAGCACTTCGAGGGACCGGCGGCAAGGAGACTCATCATCTCATCAAGATCGGACGGTATCTACGGAACATGGGTGTAACTGGCCTGGTCACGAACGAAGTTCATCAAATCACTGGCGAGTTTCGGGCCACAGAACAGCAGATGAGCCACCTCGCCGACAACATCATTGTCCTTCGCCACGTGGAATACAAGGGCGAACTCCGCAAGGTGATCGGCGTGCTCAAGATGCGAACGAGCGATTACGAGAACTGGCTCCGCGAGCTCAATATCACCGAACACGGGCTAACAGTCGGCGAACCAATGTCCAATCTCCGTGGGATCCTGACTGGCACACCCAACTGGCAGGATGACGAGTGAACAGTTCGAGCCGCGCGGAAGCGCCGCAGAACCGATGGCGACGACCCGTGTCTTGGTCACGATCGAAAACCCTGGCAACCGACGGGTCCTCCTCGAGTGGATGCAGGCTCAGGACGAGTACGAGGCGGTGTCAGGGGGAGCGGAGCGGCTCCGTGATGCAGAGTATGATATCTGTGTTCTCGACGAGAAGAGGCTGCGAGAAAACGCCGTCGCTATTCGTGACCGTCGACGCGCTGAAACCGGTGTGCTGCCGATGTTGTTGGTCAGTTCTGCCACAGACTTCGCAACGGTCAAATCGTGGACTCACCACACCATGGATCAGGATCTCTGGCACCTCCTCGACGAAATCGTCACGACGCCGATCGAGCACGTCGAACTACGGAGCCGACTCGAGAATCTTCGTCGGGTCCGGACCCAATCAGTCGCGCTCGCACAGAAAACTGAGCAACTCCTGCTGCTGAATCGGATCACCCGCCACGACATTCGAAATGAGATGAACGTCATCACTGGCTGGGCAGGGCAGCTCGACAATCACGTCGACGAAGCCGGCAAAGAGATCTGTGAACGAATTCTCGACAGCAGTCACAACGTCGTAGAGTTAACGCGAGCCGTGCGAGAGTTCGTCGAGGTCCTCGAGATGGATAACGACCCGAAACTAAAGCCAATCACCCTCGAGACCGCATTGGCCGACGAAATCGAGAAACGACGCTCGCTGTTCGAAGACGCCGAGTTCGTTGTTGATGGTGAGATACCTCCCATCGAAGTTCAAGCAAACGAGCTGCTTCCGTCAGTGTTCCGCAATCTGCTAAACAATGCTGTCCAGCACAACGACTCGAAGACACCCCGTGTCACGGTGACAGTCACAGAACAGGACACAAGTGTCGAGGTGGTGATCGCCGACAACGGACCCGGCATTCCGGCGGATCGACGGGACGCGGTGTTGGGCCGCACCGAAGAAAAGCTTGATAATCCGAGTGCGGGAGTCGGGCTATACCTCGTCGATACACTCGTTGACCAGTACGGAGGGACCATTCGAATCACTGGCTCCGATAACGGAGGCGCCGCCGTTACGGTCACTCTTGAGACGGTTTCTCAGGGGGACGAACGATGACTATAGATGACTCACACACGAACGAGAATTCTGAGTCCAGATCGTCTTTGTCCGTCGAATCCGCAACGATCTATCTGTTCGTCGCCGAGGATGGAAACCGCCGCGTCCTTGGAGAGTGGCTAGCAAAGCACGGCTCCTACCAAGTAGTCGATCCCAACGCAGACCGTGAGGTGGGTGACTGCGACCTCTGTATCGTCGATTACAATGGGCTACGACAACATGCAGACGACCTCAGACAGGTCAAAGCCGAAACTGAGCCAGTGCTCTTTCCTGTCCTCCTGTTGTTGCCCGAACGGCACTCTAGCATCATTGAGGTCGACCAGGGCAAAATTGCCGACAACGTATTCGGGAGCACGATCGACGAAATTGTGTCGCTCCCGATGCGACAGGCCGAACTCGAATGGCGAATCAAAGCATTACTTCGGCTTCGTGACCAGTCCCTTCGGTTACAGCAGCAAACGGATGAACTCCGGTGGTTCAAGAAGGTCGTTGAAGCATCGGGTCATGCCGTCTACATCACTGACCCAGATGGCACGATCAAGTACGTCAACCCCGCTTTCGAGAGGCTAACGGGCTACGAACGTGAAGAAGCGATCGGTCAGACACCGAATATTCTTAACTCCGGGGAGATGTCGCCTGACTACTTTGAGGAGCTTTGGGAGACGGTGCTTCTAGGGGAGGGATGGGAAGAAAAAATCGTTGACTGCCGAAAAAATGGAGAACTCTATACCGCCCATCAGACAATCTCACCGATCACGTACGACGGGGAAGTACAGGCACTCGTCGCAATCCAGGCCGATATTACCGAACTAAAAGAATTACATCGACAGCTTCGCGTAGTCGATCAGATCCTACGCCACAATCTCCGAAACGATCTGACGGTGATTCGTGGCCAAGCCGAACAGATCCACTCTCAGACCACGGGAGAAGTTGCTGACGCTGCCGGGGAGATTATCACCCTCTCAGACGCCCTACTAACGACGAGTCAAAAATCTCGAGCAATTACTGCTGTGTTGAGTGACCAACCAGATACCCGACAGATAGACATCGTGGACACTCTCAAACGAATTGTTAACTCGGCTACTGCAGCCTTCCCGGATGCGCAGGTTGATTTAGACGCTCCCAGCGAAGCGATAGTCTCGGCGACGACGAATATCCATGAGGCGATGAGCGAGCTCGTCGGAAATGCACTCGTCCACAACAGTAACGAGACACCCGTGGTCTCACTCTCAGTCGCAAAGAAGGGCGAGGTTGTTGAAATACGCGTCACCGACAACGGCGACGGCATCCCAGAGATGGATTGTGCTGTGTTAGAAACTGGCGACGCAATTGATGATCTCTATCATGGGAGTGGTCTCGGTCTATGGGTTGTCTATTGGATTATCAACCGATCTGAGGGTTCTGTCGTTGTCGAAAATGGAGAAACCGACGGAACGACAGTCAAAGTGAGTCTCCCAACTGGGCGAACAAGGTAAGTGTCTCTTGTTACCATAGTGTTCAGATAAGCTGGTCCCATGCGAACGCGAACGATTTGAGCCACTGACCGGCAGTTTTTGCTCTGGTGTTGCTGAAACAGTTCGAGAACGAGATGGTTCGTCGTTTTATCTCACGAAAGACACGTTCGACGCTGTTCCGATCACCGTGTCGTTGGTACCGGAACTCGAGGCCGTGACGCTCACAGGGGTCTGTAACGATCGATCACCACCGATGAGAAACACGGCGTCGTCGACGTCGCATTTCTCTCGAAGCTCTCGAACAAGTTGCTCACAATAACCTTGATTCTCGTCGGTTCGAGCTTTGTATGGTGCAATTCGTTCGGATCGGGATCGACGGCAGCGTACAGCCAGTACTGTTCGTCGTCAAGTCGGATCACCGTCTCGTCAACCGCAACGTGATCCGGGTTCTGACCGGATTCCGGCTGGAGATCGGCCTTGTGAACCCAGTCGTGAACGGTCGATCGAGCCCGTTCAACACCGAAAATTTCGAGGGTTCGAACAGTATTCGAAAGCTAGAGTCCAGCAAGGTGAAGTTGAATACTGAGCTGCCTCAACAGCCGCGGTGTTGCTTCCCGCTCCACAAAATCCAAGTCGAACTGGCCGATACTTCCTGTGAGGCGTGCGTTTTCGGGCATGAATCACTCAGAAGACGCCACGCGCCACTTCTTGAACCTTATCTGAACACCGCCGTTAATTTCGGTTTTGTCTGGGTTCCGTCGTATTCTTGCCCGTTATATAATATCCCATCTCACAAGACCAGCTTTACAAAGGTACTTTTGTAAATTCGAGGGCTTGATACTATAGTTCAGAGTGGTTTAACAGGTTATTTGCCGGGAGTAACATCTTATGGGCCACTTTTCGGTAGGAGCGAGCCGTTCAAACATGCGGAACGGATCTATGTGTACTGGATGTCGAGCGCAAGTTCATAATGACCGCCTTGCATTTATCAACGGCTCGCCAGACGCCCCCGCGAAGATTCCCCTATCGGTCTGTGACATCAACGCGGACAACTACGGCGCAATCGGGACTCTGCTCGCGCTGCTCCACCGCGAACGCACGGGTGAGGGACGGGAGATCGACGTCACGATATTTGGCAGGATGCTCTCCTGGCTCGGGTACTTCCCACACAAGTACTGGCACAACGACGAGGTTCCCGAACGCGTCGGGATGCGCCACCACTCGCTCACCCTGTATGGTCCCCACGAGACCGCGAACGACCAGTATGTCAACTTCGCCATCCTGAGCGAACACCACTGGGAACCCCTCTGTACTGACGTCCTTGAACGACCAGACCTCCTCGAAAACGAGCGCTTCGACGCCAACGAGAAACGCGTCGAACACCGCGATGTGCTCGAACCCGAGCTCGAATCAATCATCGCCGAGAACCCACGGGACTACCGGGCTGAACACCTGGCTGACGCCGGCATTCCGTAGGGCGACGTCAACCAACTCGACAACGTCCTCTCACACCCACAGGCCGACCACCTCGGACTCATCAAGGAACTCGAGGCCGGCGACGGCCCCGTCCCCTACGTCGAGAACCCAATCGACTTCGAGGAACTGGAGTTCGCGAGTGAACCGATGCCCGACCTGGGCGAACACACCGACGACGTACTCTCCGCGCTCGGTTACGACGACGAGGAGATCGAAACGTTGCGGGAGTCAAACGCGATCTAATCCCATCAATTAATTAACTAAATCCTGATGATAGTGTAACACCCGTTTCGAGTAGGTGTGAAGATTTATTAAACCGCAACGAGAACCTCTACTTGTATGAGCCAGATTTCGGACACGATACTGTCGAGTGAGCATAAAATGTTGCGGGATGAGACGAAACGGTTTGTTGAGAACGAAGTACTATCAGAGGCAAGCGAGCGTGACCCCAACGAAGAACCGATGTCGAACGAACTTATCAACCAACTCGCCGAGATGGGTTTCTTTGGAATACTCATTGATGAGGAGTATGGGGGACTCGGGATGGATCTGAAGTCATACGCAGTAATTGCCGAGGAACTCTCTCGCGGGTGGCTCAGCGTTGGCAGTATTATTGCTCGAGGTCAAAGTCTCTCTGGAGCAACTGAGGAGCAAAAAGAGAAATACCTGTCAAAGATGGCGTCTGGGGAGATGCTCAAAAGCATCGCTATCAGCGAGCCAAGTGCGGGAAGCGATGTCGCAAACATGCAGACCCGTGCTGAACGCGATGGCGACGAATACGTTCTCAATGGACAAAAAACATGGATCACGTTTGCAAAAGGGTCAGATTTCATTCTCACATACGCCGTAACCGACCCTGATGCGGAGCCTGCTTACCGAGGAATTTCGGGTTTCATCGTCGAGAAACCAGCTGGCACATTCGACCGTGATGGTCTTAGCGGACAACCAATTGACAAAATTGGATATCATGGCTGGAAAACGTGGGAAGTAAACTTCGACGATGTGCGCATCAGTGCTGACAAGCTCGTTGGTGGTGAAGAAAGTAAGGGATTCTATCAAATAATGGATTTTTTTGAAGAAGGTCGTGTTCACACCGCTGCTCGGTCAGTTGGATTGGCTCGTGGTGCACTTGAAGACTCACTTCAGTACGCACAGGAGCGGGCACAGTTCGGAGAACCTATCTCAGAGTTTCAGGCGATTCGGTTTAAATTGGCAGATATGGCAACGCAAATTGAAGCTGCACGAGCGTTAATGCTGCTCGTTGCTGACGCTGTCGACTCAGACGAACAAGCTAATGCTGAGGCCGCGATGGCGAAGCTCTTTGCAAGCGATATAGCCGAGCAAGTAACCAGCGAAGGAATTCAGATCCACGGTGGTTACGGGTACACAACGGACTTCGACGTCGAAAGGTACTGGAGAGACGCTCGATTGACACGAATCTTCGAAGGAACAAACGAAATCCAAAAGCGAATTATCGCTGATTCACTGCTCCCGTAGCAGCAGCCACCTATTCGGGCTGGTCGGCTCTGGTGAATCACTAGAGCCCGGCAAAATATGGCGATTCATCAAAGTCGCCTGCTTCAACCCCAACGTATTCATCCACCGGTCAGGAGCTTAAACAGGCCCCTGATAAAATTAGATACTCGAGAGATAACAGCAGCAGTCGCTACCGATGAGCGACTGGGTTACTGATAAGACAGTTCGAGTTCGAGCGCGCGCTCGAGCAGACTCTGATCGTAGTGGGCCTGGGTCTGCTCGGGTCGGGTCTCGTGGATCGAACGGACCTGTAGGATGGTGTTTCGGAAGACCTTGAACGTGGCTTCGTCGACCATCTGCCCGTCGAGGGTTACCGCGCCGGTGCCCTCGCGTTTGGCCGCGTTGAAGCGTTCGATCTTGCTCACGTCACGCTCGAGTTCCTGGGACGTCGGCATGTGGATGGTGTTGGCCTGAATCGTCTGTTTGGGGTACAGCGACCAGGAGCCGTCGAGGCCGAGGTGGGCTTCGTATTCGACCTGGTCGGCGTAATCGTCGGCGTTGTAGTAGGTCAAGCCGGCACGCTCTTTGAACAGGTCGTCGAACGGGCCGCCGATCGAGAGCAGCCCGCCAGCGCTCGCCTCGTTCGAGAGCGCCTCGAGCAGGCCATCCCAGCGCGGGCGACCGTCGCCGAGATCGCGTGCGCCGAGTTCGGCAGCGTAGTCGACGGGGCCGAAAACGAGCGCGGTGAGCCGCGAGTCGCCACCGAACGTCGCTATTTCGCGGAGGTCCGATCGAGCGCGGCCGGTCTCGACGATGATCGACATCCCGATCGATCCGTCGGGGTAGCCGTGTTCGGCTTCCGCCTCGGCGACGACCTCGGCCGCGCGTTCGACGTCTGCGAGGCGACCGACCTTCGGGACGACGACGCCGTCGATCTCGTCACCGATCTCTGCGACGAGTTGGTCGATCTGCTCTCGGCCGCGGTCGCGGAACGATTCGTCCTCGTAACTCCACTCGACGCGAGGCCAGATCTCGCCAGGGAAGTCGTACTCGGGGACGAGTTCGATCGTGTTCTCGAGGCCCTCGGCTTTCATATCCGGTGCGGTCCCGTCTTCCATGTCGGGAACGAGCCAGTCAGGTGCCTGAAAGCCCTCGGCCTCTAAACCCGAGCGAAGGTACTTCGCCGTGTCATCTTTCGGAACGGCGGCCGGTGCAGTCTGGAACGTACGGCAGAGTCGGATGTCAGTGTCGTCAATCATGTCTGAGTGGGGTCTGAATTCGTGCGTGTCAGCGTTCGTCTGTAACGTTCGATCGTGTTAGTTAGAACGTTTTTGAATCTCCGCGGTTCGTGTTCCCGAGTAGACGGGAACGTCGTCCTGGTTGAACGCGATGTGCTGGAAGCGCACGGTGCCTGCCACGTCGCTCGAGGCGTCGTCGTCTGCCTCAAGCACGCGCGTGAAGGCGTAGACAGTGTCACCAGGGGTGACGAACGTGTGAAACGATTCGTCGTCGAAACCGACCTCGCGCCAAGTTCGCTCGTCCGAACGGGCGTGACCCAGCGCGGTCGAACGGGTGACGTCGCCGTAAGTGACGATATCGCCCGACGGCGAGTCGGCCATCACGTCCACGTTGTGGTGTTGCTTGGCGGTGTTCAGCGTCGCGAGTGGGAGCTGGGCGACCGTGACATCGTCCTGGGTGCGCCCGCGTTCGTGCCGGTAGGCGACCGCCCCGTTCTCCTCGTCTGCGATCTCGAGTGCGTCGACGAAGTCCTCGAAGTAGCCACCTTCGGGAGTGACGAACGTTTCTGGAAGGTCGTTGTCATCGTCTTCCTCTGTCGCCGTCGCGCCACCGTCCGTCTCGAGCGGTTCCCGTCGTGGGATCATGTTCGTCCGCTCGTAGGACATGAGCAGGTCGTCGGTCTCGAGGTCTTTCGCACGGGTGCGCCAGGAGACGATGCCGTACTGGGGCCGGGAACTCGAGGTCGCGGTGTTGACGACCTCGCTTTCGACGGACATATCGGTGCCCGGATAGACGGCGTCCTGGGCGAAGCGAACGTCCGTCCGTCCGAGGAAGTAACCGCCTTTCTCGCTCAGATCCTCGACGGTGATCCCAAGCGTTGCGGCGGTGAGGTAGTCCGGGTGAATCGGTGGCTCCTCGAAGCCGCGGTCGGCGGCCGCGTCGGGTCGCCAGTAGGCCGGATCGTGGTTGAGCGTCTGGCCCATCCACACCTCGTTACCCCACTTCGTGAGCGTAAGTCCGGGGTCGTGTTCGATAACAGCCCCCTCTTCGAAGTCCTCGAAGCAGTTGCCCTTCTCGCGCGTTTCGGCGTGCTCGAGTGCCTGTGCGAACGTGTCAGGATCGGTCCAGTCAGTCATTGTTACTCGAATGTTTCAGTCAGTGCTGGAACGACATCGAAGAGGTCGTCGTGGATCGCGTAGTCGGCGATGTCCATGATGGGCGCGTTGGGGTCCGTGTTGATCGCGACGATCGTATCGGAGCCCTTCATGCCGGCGACGTGCTGGACCGCACCGGAGATGCCGATCGCGATGTAGACATCGGGGGTGACGACCTTCCCGGACTGGCCGACCTGCCGGTTTTTGGGCAGCCAGCCGTTGTCGACGATCGGGCGCGACGAGGAGACCGTCGCGTCGAGTGCGTCGGCGAGTTCTTCGATGATCGGAATGTTGTCCTCTTCCTCGATCCCACGGCCGACCGAGACGAGCACGTCCGCTTCGCTGATGTCGACGTCGCCGCCGCCGACTTCCTCGAAGCCGGTGACGGTAGAGCCGAGCGCACCCTCGTCGATCTCGACGTCGAAGGCGTCGATCGCGGCGTCACCGGTCCCTTCGGCGACAGGCCACTCCGCGCTTCGGATCGTAACGATCGCCTCACCTTCGAGTTCGGTCGTCGTTTCGACTTTGCCCCCGAACATCTCGCGGGTGACTGCGAGCGTATCGCCGTCGGTCTCGAGGCCGACAGCGTCGGTGACGATCGGCAGGTCGAGTTCGTTCGCGACGGCGGGTGCGTAGTCGAGGCCGTTGACGCTGTTGGGCGCCAGCACGTACTGGGGTGCGAGTTCGTCGTAAAGCTGAGTAACGGCCTGGCTGTAGACGCCGTGGTTGAACTCCTCGCCGTAGTCGACGGTGTGGATGGCGTCGACGCCGTCACGATCGAGCTTCTCGGCGAACTCGTCGACGGTGCCGCTGATGACCGCGAGGTGGAGGTCGCCACCGGTTTCGTCAGCGAGTTCGCGGCCGGCGGTGATGATCTCGTAGCTGATATCTCGCAGCTCGCCGCGTCGGTGGTCGGTAATGGCCAGGACGTCAGTCATCGGTTCTCACCTCCGGTGAAAGCGATGACGTCGTTGCGCGCGAAGCGTGCAACGGAAGTCATGGTGCCACCCCCTTCTCGCGGAGGAGTTCAGCGAGTTGTCCGGCGGTGTCTTCGGCACCGCCTTCCCAGACGGTGACGTCGCTTTCGCTTTCGGGTTCGTACATCTCGGTGAGTGTGACTGCGCCTTCGACGGCCGCTGCGTCAACGCCGAGGTCGCCCAGTCCCTGGACGTCAAGCGGCTTGCGCTGAGCCTGACGGATACCGCGGAGGCTCGCGTAGCGTGGTTCGTTGATACCCGTCTGAATCGTCAGGACGGCCGGAAGCTCCACGTCAGTAAGCTCCTCGACACCACCCTCGAGTTCACGACGAACCGAGGCGACGCCGTCGTCGAGGTCGTGTTCTAAGTGGTTGACGACGGCAGCCCACTCGAAGCCGAGGTCCTCGGCGAGTGCAACACCGGTTGCCCCCCAGCTATCGTCGCCGGACTGGACACCGGTCAGGATCAGGTCGGGGTCTTCGTCCTCGACGACGGCCTCGAGAATGTCGGTCTTCGCGCCGACATCGAGTACATCGACGTCCTCGAGTGCGTCGTCCCAGACGCGGATCGCGCGGTCTGCCCCCTTTGCGAGCGCCTGTCGGATGGTCTGCTCGCAGTCTTCCGGGCCGATGGTGACGGTGACGACTTCGTCGGCGAGACCGGCTTCCTGAAGCTGGACAGCTTCTTCGACGGCGTAATCGTCCCACTCGTTGAGATCGGCACCGAGGTACTGGTCGGCGATCGCCGTCCCCTCGATTTCGAACTCGTCTTCGACGGTCGCAACTTCTTTGACCGTTACGAGGATTTTCATCGTTTGATTGACGAGACCCCTATTATATAAAATATTTGGTTTTTGAATAGCTATGCCGAGGCGGTTTACCCTCAAAGAACAGAAGCCGTGACCGAGTGAGTGGAAAACCATACGTTCGATAATACGGAACAAAGATCGGAAGGCTGTATAGATGACTCACGAAATAGACGGGTCCCAACGGCTGATGATAGGAATCTCAAAGCCATTCGCTCTGTTCGAAGCTCCGGATGACAAACATGGCTCAGTAATCCATGTTCGAATATTCGGAACGTTTAATAAACCAGCGAAGCTTCTAATGTTCATGAAAGACAATAGCAGTCGAAACCGGGTCACAACCACCGAAACTACCTTCGAGATTATTGAGCTGCTAAAGAAACGAGACGGTGGTCGTTTGTCCGAGATTGCTACAGAGCTTGGTCTTGCGAAGAGCACCATTCATCGCCACCTCTCAACGCTCAAGGATCTTGAATACGTTATCCAAGAAGACGATGTATATCGAACGGGGTTTCGTTTTCTCGAGATCGGAGAGCAAACACGAACGCGCTGTAGCGAATATCAACTAGCTCATGAAAAGGTCACTGCTCTGGCCTCGGAGACCGAAGAAAGAGCGCAGTTTATAACAGAGGAATTTGGAAGAGGAGTTTACATCTTTAGAGAGATAGGCGAGCATGCTGTTCAAACTGACTCCGAGATTGGAAAGCGGATTCCAATTCACGCAACGGCCGCCGGCAAAGCGATCCTCGCTAGCCTGCCGGACAGTCGCGTCGATGAAATCATTGAACAGCGTGGGCTTCCATCACTGACGAAACATACAATCACGAGTAAAAGCACTCTTTTAAAAGAAATCGATGAGATTAGAGAGCAGGGATACAGTGTCAACGATCAAGAAAATACAGTTGGTCTTCGCGCGGTTAGTGTACCTGTTAAGTATGAAAATGGAGAACCACTTGGTGCCCTGAGTATCTCGGGACCCACACATCGATTTCAGGGAGAACTTCTCGAACAAACGTTACCGGACCTGTTACTTGGGACTGCAAACGAACTCGAGCTCAATATCCAATACCTGTG
This sequence comes from Natrarchaeobaculum sulfurireducens, assembly GCF_003430825.1. NCBI lineage: Archaea > Methanobacteriati > Methanobacteriota > Halobacteria > Halobacteriales > Natrialbaceae > Natrarchaeobaculum > Natrarchaeobaculum sulfurireducens. The sequence goes on from NZ_CP024046.1 coordinate 96,597, forward strand.
AATTACTCCACCACACTCGCTCGCTTGCGCTCGCTCCTTGAACGGAGCGCGGGACCGAAGGTCCCACTGACCATGTGAACGGCGCTGTGCATCCGTGAACAGATGGGTTTCCTGCTTCCAAGACATGCCTTGCAGGACCCGAAAGGGATCTCATGGGGAATGCGCTCTCCACAGGTGTTAATCCAAAGCGTCCTGCCGTTAGGTGCTCGATACCGAGAAAAAAGTTCCACGCTGCGTTCCAATCCATATCGATGGTGAACCCGGACGCCGGACAACGAGTGTTTGCGGATCCACAACAGTTTCTCTGTCGGACCAGCATCCGCTGCATATCGCTTAGTTGTTCCGTAGGGTCAACGGCGACGAAGTACGTCCTATCCCCTCACACTTGGGCTCATCCAGCTGAAGAACGTCCCCCCTCGCTGCTCCAGCACGATTCCGAGGGTTATCATAAAGGTCGGTCAACCGTTTCGCGTTGAGATCTTCGACGGCTACGAGATTGTACTCTTGAGCGTAGTGCTCTGTTGAATAGCGGTACGGCGTCGCGGTCATAGTGGCTCACAAAGCTGTTCGATGTTATGGATGGCGAACATGAGTACAATCTCACGGAACTCTCGATACCAGAATCGCGCTCGCACGGCATCGCCGAGCGAGCGCTTCACTGAGGAATACGACGTTTCAGCCATCCATCGCTGCGTGTAGTCGTACTCTTGGATGAGTGCGTTGTTGCTGACTGCGTTCACCGACGAGCCGCGGTAGTAAATCGCGGGCTCAATACCAAGCGTGTAGTACTCGTATTCTGTCTGCCAGTTTTGGAACGCGTTGTCCGCGAGGACGTACTGCAGGTCGTCCGCGTTCCGGCGGACGACCTGCGGTCCAGTTTTCGTATCATGCCTCCAATGAGCGTGGCACTGTACATCTAGGACAGCAAGTGACTCTGTATCGGTCAGTGTCGTCACTTTGAGCGTTTCTACCGAGCGGTTCGACCGTTTCTGGTAGTATGCTGAGGCGTGCCCACGATCAAAGAACGTGCTGTCGAGAGCGACGTGACCGGACTGCGGGTGTTGCTGCGCTGAAAGGCGCAGCAACGCCCGCCAGACCCACATTTTGAGCCGGTCGAACGATTTGTAGATCGTGGTGTAGTCCGGGAGATCGTCTCGATCAAGCTCAACAACCTCACGGATCTCGGCCATGTATTTCAGCCGATTTGCAGTCTCACGGAAGCTGTGCTCCTCTTCGAGCCTGAAACAGTGAAGAACAACATGCACCCAGCGGGCGAACCCGCCGCTGGCGGGCTCGCCCGCGTGCTTCCCCAAAGCTTGTTTGGCCAGCCGTTTACTCTTCTGAACGAAGTCGAGGAGATCGATTTCCATAGGACAGAATCGAATTCCTCGGCTTCATCCTTCTAAATCCGTGATTTCGACTGATTCAATCGCTATTCAACACAGCAGAGCGTAGCAGTTCGAGAACTCAATATAGGTGTCTTACAAAGGTACTTGTGTAAACAGTGCCCGCGAGAACGGCACGAGCGGCCAGACCGATCGGTCCCGTCAGTCGCATAGTAGAATCTCAACCGGCCAGGGGAAAAACAGTTCCACTCTTACCTTTCGGACAACGCTCTTGAGTTCCAGTCTTCGCTTGTCGACTGGTTACCGACCGCTATCGATCTGTTCGATTGGGCTACTGTCGTCCAGTTTTCCGAGTAGAGGTTCAATCTTGACGCTCACGAGCAAGGCGGTGTTCAGATAAGGTTCAAGGAGTGGGACGTGGCGTTTTCTGAGTGATGTATGCCCGAAAACGCACGCCTCGCAGGAAGTATCGGTCAGATCGACTTGGATTTTGTGGGGCGGGAAGCAACACCGCGGCTGTTGATGAAGCTCAGTATTCAACTTCACCTTGCTTGACTCTCGCTTTCGAATACTGTTCGAGTCCTCTATGTTTTCGGTGTTAAACGGGCTCGACCGACCGTTCATAACTGGGCTCACAAGGCCAATCTACAGCCGGAATCAGGTCGGAATCCGGATCACGTTGTGGTTGACGAGACGGTGATTCGACTCGACGACGAACAGTACTGGCTGTACGCTGTCGCCGATCTCGATTCGAACGAATTGCTCCATACAAAGCTCGAACCCACGAGAAACAAGGTTATTGCAAGCAACTTCGTTCGAGAGCTTCGAGAGAAACACGACGTCGACGACGCCGTGTTTCTCATCGACGGTGATCTCTTGTTACAGTACGCCTGTGAGCGTCACGGCCTCGAGTTTCGGTACGAACGACACGGTGATCGGAACAGCGTCGAACGTATCTTTCGTGAGATAAAACGCCGAACAATCTCGTTCTCGAACTGCTTCAGCAACGCCAGAGAGACAACTGCCGATCAGTGGCTCAAATCGTTCGCGTTCGCATGGAACCAGCTTATCTGAACACGACCACCAGTGGTACTCTGTCAGTCAACCATTCGGTTAAATTGAAACCGATAAATCTCCTCGAGCCGGCTACTTATATTGCATTTGAGATTGTTTTTCCTTCACTCTCCGCCGAGAGTTGGAGGTAGGCATCTGCCAGTAGGCCGTGAAGCACCCCGCGCACGGTGGCGCGAGGCGTCCGCGTTTAGTCCTGCACAGCTGACGCAACGGACTTTAATTCCTCCCGCGCTCGGCAGCTGCCTTGCGCCGACGTTCCGTGTCGGCTCGGAATCGAGGATAGCTGGTGGACTGGACGAGCGAATGCTCGTGCAACGACCACGAAGTACACAGCCATCACCAGATACGTCCCGAGAAGTAAGATGCCGGCGACTGATCCCGAAATTGGGAGGGTAAGTCCGAACTGTTCCATCGCTTCGGGCGGGGCGATAGATTCCAGGAGGGTGTTGAACGACGCGATCGTGAGGAACTGCAGGGTGATCAACACGCCGAACAGTATCCCGCCGGTTCGGGTTGTTGCCCGGTCGATACCGCCACACACTGCGTTCGTTAACTGGAGGGCCATAACATCAGATCATCGACTGATCCATCTAGGGTTTTATAGTGTTTCGTAAGCCGGGGGGATAGCTGGGTGCTCCGAGTCTTGTAGCTGCAGTGGTCGGCTTCCGAACCGAATCGATCGTATCGGTGTCGGGTCATGGAGATTGACGCTTGACCCACCCCGTCACGAGTCAAAGTCACGGGCGTCAGCAGCGTTTCTTCACCTCGAACTGCCGGACAGTGGGTAGAATCGAAACGGAAGCAATCTCTTCCAGAAATCACGAGATTCAAGCTTTAATACGATTTTTCTCAACTTGTGAGAACACGATCATGATCGTTTCGAGCCCGTGAAACGATAGTTCGCGCACTCGAAATCCCTGCTTTGCTTTAATATCCCCCGTCAATTATCCGATGATACCGTGTCCGCGATTCCGCCCTGGATCGACGAACGAATCGATCGGAACCTCGACAATGCGCTCACACAGGAACACGTCGTCGAGACGATGCTCGAGTCCGATCGACCGTTTTTCTCGATTCGCCAACTGCACGCGCGCATTAAGCCCGACGTCAGTAGGGCCACCGTCCGCAACCGGCTTCGGGAATTACAGGAGATTGACGTTGTCGCAACGGAGACGTACCCTGACTCGATCACGCTGTACTACATCAACCACCCGGAGTCAGAATGGCCACTCTCGCCTGAGGGTAAACGTGCGCTGAACGCAGACACCCCGCTGGATCGGCTCTCCACCCGCGGATTCCTCACGCTCTCGGACACGGCGGGAATCCGCACCCTCGTGCTCGCTGGCTTCCAGTTGAGTCTGGTACTGTTCGCACTCGGCGGTGTGCTCACGATTACCGGCACCGACGTCGGCAGTACGGGGAGCGATATTGTCCTCTGGGATACTGCATTCGACCTCCTATTCGTGAGTCTGACGCTGCTCATTGCAGAGCGGACGGTCCGATGGATTCGCGAGAGATACGGCCCATTGAATATCCTCCCATCGACGTAATCGATGGACGAAACACCCGCAAATCGCAGATCACAAATCACCACATACCCATGACGTCTAAATCAACTCCACCTGGTCCCGAACTGCTCGATGAACGCTCCATTGGTGGTATCCTCGTCCACCTACTTGGACTGTTTACTGGATTTTTCGGCCCTATACTCCTGTATGCTGTTTCAGATCACGAGTTTACGCGGACGAACGCCCGTTACGTTATCAATTGGCATCTCACCGTCTTTGCTCTCATGGTCATCGCCTTTGTGATGTTCTTCCTCGGCGCCGATGAGATCACTGTTGGCGGAGAAACAACTGAGGTTACCTTGCTCCCACCCCCGCTCGATATCGTGTTTGGACTCGTCGGATTCTTCCTCGTGCTCATCCTACTAATCGCGATTCTGCTTACGTTCGTGTACACAATCGTCGCAACGATAAAGGCGATATTTGGATCGGTCTGGACGTATCCTGGGTCAATCGCTTTCGTCGAACGATACTGGTAGAATATCCATGCCTCCTCAACAAACCCAAGGCCCACCGTCGACAGCCGAGGGGCCGAAACTCCTCGAGGAGCGATCGATCGGTGGTATTTTCGTCCATTTCGTCGCGATTCCGACCGGCGCTGTCGGAGCCGGGCTGGTGTATCTCGTCTCGACCAACGAGTTCACCAAACGAAACGCTCGCAATGCGCTCGATTGGCATCTCACGGTACTGGCATTAACTGTGCTTACGTTCGGTTCACTGTTTACCTACGCTGAGCTAACAGGGCAGGGTGCCACTGACATTGCCGTCCTCCCCTCGCCCCTCACCACCGTCGCCAGTGTCCTCATCCCTGCATTGCTGTCGGTCTGGATGCTGGTGTGGTTTTGGACGTTTATTGTCGGATTCATTGCAATGGGCAAAGCGACGTTCGGAACTGCATGGCGATACCCGCTGACACCCGCACTCGTCGATCGGTTCGCCCCCCGTGTTTCGGTTCCCGGTGGCTGGCCCCTGCTAATCGTCGTGTACACTGTTTTCACACCCCTCGTCATCGGGGCCGTCTTATTCGGTCCACGAGATGGCGCGATGTTCCTGGCATCGGGGCTCGCGTTGATCGGCCTGATTATGGTACTGACTCCGTTCGCAGGCGTTGCCATGTATCTCCACGGAGAACGTACCCGTCCAGCGGACGCGGCGTGGCACCCATCGGTCGTCGTGTACATCGGCGCTCCGATCGTCGTTGCCGTTGCCGGATACGTGCTCTCAAGAACGTTCACTGACTCGATTAACCCCGCCGGAGATGCGATGTACGTTTTCCTTGCTGCGTTTTGGGTATCTTCGCTTGTGTATGTCGTCCGGTGGCTGACGACGTCGCGGTCGTAGCGATCGTCCTCAGCGTGAACCGAATACATTCAGTCCGCTCGTGTTGAGGTTTTTACCAGTCTTTTCCAGGTAGCGCATTGAACGACCCACGGGATGGAGGGCCACATACAAACCCTGTCAGGAAGTGTTGAATGATTGACTTTATATAGATGATCCACAGCGAGCAACGACGAGTTCGACTGGGACGATGAGTACCCTCTCGATTTGGGTCCGGACGATCTCGAAACCGGCCTCGGTAAGGACAGCACTGACACTGAGAGGGGAACTATCGACCAGTTTCGGAAAAGCCTCGTTGAGTCGCGCATAAAGTGGAGAAACGATAGTGCTCGTTGATTTCGAGGGACTGATGACACAGATTCGACCATGAGGTTTAAGTACACGACGAACTTCCTCGAGCAACGTCATCTGGTGATTGTCCTCGAACAGTTCGAGTGTGAAGCTCACGAGAACAATATCGAAACTGTCAGTATCGAATGGCAACATCAAGGCATCGCCACAGACGACTGTTGATGGACTCCCGTTGTCGAGGCGACCACGTGTGAGATCGCACATCCGCTCTGCAACGTCGATCCCTACGACATGTCCGTCGGCTCCAACAGCGGTTTGCAATCTGGCAACCCCACGACCGGTTCCACAGCCCACATCGAGGACGAAGTCATCGCGAGACGCGTTGAGGTACTCGATTCCGCGTCGCCGAAGACGACCCTGGAATGGATCGATGAAGACGTCGTAGTACCGACTGAGCCAATTATACCAGTCTTTGCTATGGCGCGTCTGTTCCCGTGTCACTGTCCTGTAGGCTCTTCAGGTCTACGAGTGAACCTCCGGAAGAGATAGACGAGACCGAGTAATAGCCCCCCAGTAATCAGACCCCCTACAAGGAGAAGAAGCAGGATGAGGGTGACAGGGATTGCAACGTTGGCGATCGGGAACATCGACACCGAGCGAGGATTCACAATAATTGACATTGATTGAAATTTACCGTTGCCACATTTGTAGCTTGTGTTATGTTTCTACTCCGGCATTTGAGGGCGACTTAAACGGGACGATCCGATTCGAAAGACTGCGGTGTACGTGAATATCGAATCAAGGATTACGACGAGAGGAGCCTCTATGACTGCTCTCAGGACGCATCAAGCAATCGAAAGTGGTTCCGTTCATCGTCTTCGGCATACTTTCCCTCCTACAGTACTGTCAACTCGATCACTGATTATCGCGAAGTCGGTCAACGCGTTCCCCCAGCGGTGGTCTTCGCGAGATCAGGTTCTGACGTGATCCATCTTCGACGTCGACACCGGCCGCCGCGGCACGTTCGAACGCATCTGCGAGCGTCTCCGACCCAACGGTTTCCCCGGCACGGGCATCAGTGTAGTACCGGAATCTCCGGACTCCAGCAAGGCCGATTACGACGGCTACGATCGCTACCAGTATTGCAGGAAGGATTGAGATTACCTCGAAAAAGACTGCCAGTAGTACCCAGATCAAGGGAGCAATGTATGGTATCATCGAGACGATCGCTTCGTAATAGGCCGCTTGTTCCCGACGGGCAGCGAGCAGGGCTCGCAGGGTTTCGTCGTCGAACGTCTCGAGCGCGCTACTCGAGACGAACAGGAACCGGCCGCCAGGAGCGCCAGATAGTTCGACTGCGAGGTACTTGTCATCTGCCTCGATGACCCGGACCCCGCGGACCGACAGATCGACGCTCTCGAGGAGCGAATCGATCCGCATTCGCTCGTCGTCGGTTGGTCGGCGCGTTCTCGAAGAGAGTCCGGACAGCAGCGGCGCACCAGCCCAGGCTACACCCCAGAATCCGAGAACTAGAAGGACAAGTCCGACTGGTCCACCCTCAAGTGCTGTAAGGATGCCGGAAGCGAGCAAGAATATGAGGACGAAGAGGACGGTCAGATACCGCAGGTAGTGACGACGGACCGTCGGTACGTGGTCGACACCCGGTAACCCTGGGTTGGCGTGGAGAATCGCGGTGATCGTCGCTACGGCAACAACGATCGCAGCGCCGGCGCTGGCAAGAATCGTGACGAGTGTATCGAGGAGTCCGTCTGCCGGTGTGAGGAAGCCGGCATTACCAACGACCCAGGTTGCGACACCAGCGAGAAAGCCTGTTGCACCCGTGAGGATATTCGTCCATCTGGCGGCAGTTTCGTCCGACCGGTTCTGAGAGAAGCGACCGTACAGGTAGCCAACCCCGAGCGAGCAGATCGCACTAACAGCGACGAAAATAACGAGGAGGAACCAGGTGACTGCGGTGACCACCAGTGACATACGCAGATCTGTTGTGACGAATAGTCTAAAATATTATCGAATCGACCTGTCTAAAGCAATGATCCAGCTAATGCTCACTGGGTCCGGTTTTGGTTGGACTCGAGCCGATTGATTCGTCTCGCAACCGGCTCCCCTGCCGTGAGTAACCGATAGCCGGGAACCTCTTTGAAGGAGTTGGCGAGCGTATCCCCATGGCGTTCATACGTTTCTCGAACGGCATCCACTCCGTAGACCTCAGCGGCAAGATCGTCAGCATAGGCAAAGACTCGTATTCCAGTCCAGACGTGGAGCGCGAACGCTACAAACGCAAGGAGGATCCAGATAACGACGATCCAGTAGTTTGTTAGCCAGCCAATGAGCAGAGACAGAGAAGTCAAAAATCCGGCGAGGAAGATCCACAGCGTGAGCCAATATCGGAGTTCCAGCTGTCGGCGGTACAGCCCCTCTGCCTGCGCAATAGTAACTCCTAACTCTCGAGGAGAGCGTGTCATAGAATACGTCTCATACCCGCTACTCGGCGATGATACTGGTCTCATTTCGCGTGTCTCCCAGTAATTCTTGCCAGTGGCCTTTTTCATTCAGAGGTCAGACCGTGAACGATGGCTGTTGGGAACTATTGTATGACACCCTCCTCGAGGAGATAACTCATCGAGGAACGCTTCGTCGACGACTACCCATCGTTTCCCGGGCCGGCCTCGAATCTTGACTGGCGCCTCGAGCTCGCCACGAGACGCGAGGACGATCCGGTCGGGCTCGACCTGGAGTGGATCAAATGCATGCTCGATTCGGCGCCGCTCATCGTCCGTTGGGGGTCGTGATTCAGGATCCCTCGCCAGCAGACGGTGGCCACCGAGATACGCAAGGATGCAGGCTCCTAACGATCCGATCAGAAGGAAGCCGAGAGGACCAAGCAGTGACTGCCCGGTCACGACGAAGTCAAACCCAATCCAGAGTGCGACTGCGAGAATCGCAATGCAAATCCAGGTCGCCGAGGCCTGAGCCATCGACACTTCGTGACCTGTCGTCTCCACCCACAAGGGATGCAAAGAGAGAACCGTTGCAGAGAACGCCAACAATACTGAAAGGACTGTGATGGACTCTGCAAGGATTCCTACTGCTGCTTCTGGTACACCAACGGTAGCGAGTGATCCCACGAGCTCGTCACGGATCCCAAACCACCAGTGGCTCGTGACAATAGCTGAGCCAGTCACGACGACGATTCCGACCCCAGAATAATATATCGCGCTAACTTGTGTCCGCGGTTGCCAATCGCGGCCTGCAATCAACACGCGACAAAGCCAGCCCACAGCATATGCACCGATGATCAAGCCGACCGTCAAACCGAGCACTGGCTGCGGCATAACAGATTTTTAAGTTGACTCTGTATTAACTACTGACTATTCACGTCGGTTACGGGATGTACTGCTCTCTGTGGACGACTTCGGATTCGTTTTCCTCCTCATTGATCGCGGTGACGACGATCTGATCGCCGTCAGTGTCGTAAGGAACGTACAAGGTTACGTCCTCCCACGTGGCAGTAAACTCGTCATCGTCACGATCAAACGCCCCGTTGCTTGCACCCTCAATAGTAGATTCGATCTCGATCCGATTGGCATCGACCCCGCGCTCATCGGTGAGCACGACCGCCGCCTGCTGAATATCGCTTGTTGGACTGTCGTGTTCCCAATCGATCTCGACGACTGCGTCGTCGTTTTCGTCCTCGATTGGTTCCTCAAACACTTCTTCAGGATCGTCTGGCCTGTCATCGATTGGTGCAGCAAACAGAGACCGCCACTCACCATCCTCAGTGGCGAGCATCCAGATCGTATCATCTTCAGTTGGATCATCGACAGTGATTTCCGCTGCTGCCATATCCTCTCCATCAAGCGTCTCAGTGAGTTCTTCCTCTTCAAACCAGAACTCCGCGCCTTCTAGCTCAAACACATCTTCGACTACGGCGTCGTCGTCAACCACCTCAGCATCGAGTCCCTCGAGGTCCTCCTCATCGCCGCCGCCACGAAACTCCCAGCCGTCCTCGACCCATGCCACAGGATCTAATGGATTAAGTGAGTGTGACAACTCGCTCATTCGATCGAGGTCATCTTCGACAGCCGCTTCGAGAAACTCATAGACTACGGACAGTGGATCTTCGTCCGTGTCATCACTCTCTTCTGTCTCCGCATCGTCGTCAGTCGCTTCCTCCTCCGGTTCGTCGCTACCGCCGTTGCTATCGGACTCGTCGCCACCCCCATTGGTTGGGTCGCTCGAGGACTCGTTATCCAGACATCCCGCAAGCGAGACGACGGTGACGAGCCCAGCCTGTAGTGCACGCCGACGAGAAACCGTGGTGGTTTCGGTAGTACGGTGGACATTGCTGGTCTGGAGGAAGTCGTCTCTATCGAGGACCATAACTTGGCTACGGAAGTTGGAATTTTGAATGTTTTGTATCCCTGAACAGAGGTTGATCAGACCTCGAAAGTACCAACCTCGGTCGTTCACTCACAGCCAGTAGCGATTGGTAGTGTTCAGCCGCTCAACAGACCTTTCTTCGTAAAAACATTTATTCGGTTTACGTCACTAGATACTATCAATGTACCACTATCTGTCAGAAAGCATTCTCCGGACACAAAATGAAAGCGTATGCCGGTAGCAGGACTGGTCTTCTCTGGAGTGGTCGCAGCGTTCGGTATCCTTGTTCTTCGTGATGCACGGAACACACGTGATCGAGTCTTGACAGCAACCGAACTGCACGAACACGGTGAGCAACTCGAGGATAGCGGGACCGGGACGACAGCCAGAGGACCAGTCTCAGTGACGGCACCCGGACGACCCGATCGAGCCCCGCCTGCGGAGGTAGAAACGACCGATGGGGAACCGGCACTGTGGGCGTGGCGCGTTCGATCGAAACATGCAAAAAGGAGGGGCGGAAGTGCGTGGCGTACCTCGGATAGCGGTCTCGCGATTGGAGAATTCTCCCTCAGACAGGACTGGGAGGACATTACTATCGACACTGACTCGCTCCTCGACGAGGAGGTCGGTGTTCTACAGGGCCACACGGATCCGTTCGAGGCACCAAACTGTTATCTCGGCGAGCCAAAACTTGACGTCCTACTTGGCGAACTCGACCCGATCAACAAGCTGCTTGAGCGGTGGGGACTGACCGGAGACGACGGACTCCTGAGCGAGCTAGAAATTACGATTAGCAGCGGTCGAAAGACGATGACTCCAGACCGGTATCAAGCAACCGTCATCCGGGACGGCGACGAACTCCTTGTCCAGGGTGAACTCGATGAGACGGGCGATACACCAGTGCTTCGTGGCACCGAAAACGTTCCAATGCTCGTTGCTGTAGGGAATCTCGAGAAACGTGCCGAGCAAATCAAAAAACAGGCACGACGGAAAGCGATAACTGGTGTCGGGATTATCGGATTTGGATGCCTCGTCGCCGCTATCGCTGTGCTGTAGCCGTGATCAGCAATTCGGTTTTGTCGAGAGTTGAAATCACTTCCTGATTTCTCTCTCGAGGGCTCTGGTGAATCACTAGACAGCGGCGACTCCGGGTGGGAAAATAGGTCGCTCGAGGCCCCACGCTGGAACAATCATGGCTGCAATCTCGACAAATCCTTCGATGGCGAACTGATTTGCCGGTCTCAGCAAGAGAGCAAGACAGTACAACTCGGCGCAGTATGGCGATTCACCAGACCCCTCTCAATGAGATCGTCACTCGCCTTGCCGGACAAACCGACCTGCCGTCCCCTGAGATTCGGATATTCGAGCACAGTACACCTCTCGCGCTCACCGTGGGCTATCGTCTCACTACATCGACCCTCATTCTCTCTCGAGGGTTGATCGAGACGCTCGGCGATCGCAAATTGGAGGCTGTCATCGCCCACGAACTTGCTCACGTCGCTAACCGGGATACTGCAGTGCTCACTGCACTGTCAGTACCCAGTGCCGTCGCACGGCTCGCTCACAGCCGGTACGGCTACAACCCCGTCATTGAACCGCTCTCGATGCTAGTTCGAATCCTTAGCCAGTGGTACGTCGCTCTCATCTCGCGTGGCCGAGAGTACGCTGCCGACGACGGCGCGGTCGCAATCGCCGGCGATTCAGCCCCTCTCGCGAGCGCACTTGAGTCGCTCGACGCCACCTCGATCGTCACCCGTCGACAGACCTCCGCGAACGGGATACGGCCGCTGCGTTCGCTATAGTCCCGCCACCGTGGGAAGAACACCGCTTCTTCGATCGGACCAGACGGTTTATCGCGCGTCAGATCTTCGGCACGCATTCTCCAACGGAAAGACGCATTCAACGCCTCCAGGATCGCCTGTAGAGACGGACGCGAGGACGGAACCGAACGCTTTTTTGTCGAACGTGTGATGGTAGATCAAAATCGGACGGAGAGATGCCGGTTTACAGGGACGGATGAAAACACCAATGCAACCACTGTGGATGACGTTCGGGCTCTGGCTTCGAATGCTTATCGCCAGCCTTATTGCCGCGCTTGGGATTGCAACGCTGCTCGTCATCGAGTTCGTGATGATCGCTGGCGTCACGGTGGTGTTCTTGACGCTCGCTCCGTGGGCGCTCGCCGTCTGCCTGCTTCTCGTCGTTCCCTGGCTCGTCGTCGCGACCGCCTACCGGTGGGTGATACCGGCCCCACTCGTGGTCGGTCGTCTCGGCCACGACCCCTTATCCGAAGCGTTCGAACTACTGGCACGCGGTATCGCGAGTCCCGATACTCGCGAGGTGCTTCGCTCAAGCGCCGTCGCCTTCGGACTGCTCGTTGCCTGGTTCATCGGTTTCGTTTTCGTCGAAACTAGTTCGCTGACGCCGTTTCGAGCCGTCGCTCCGCTCGCTGTTGTCGCCGGGGTCGTCGGTTCGCTCGTTCTGACTGGACGCCTCATCGCCGACGAACTGGGCGAGGGCGGCAGCGTCCAGCGACGACTCGAGGAGGAGATTTGCGTGTTTGAGCGCGACGAACTGGACGCCGACGATACTGAGCGCCTCGAGGATCTGCAGGCCCGCCTCGACCGGCTCGCGAACCAGGCGGGCGTTCCGGCCCCGACCGTTCGACTCGGTCGTGAACGGACGCCGATCGCAGCCACCGTCGGCGTCCGGCCAGAGACGTCAGCGATCGTCCTCTCGCGTGGACTGTGCGAGCAGCTTTCGGACCGTGAACTCGAGGGCGTCCTCGCCCACGAACTTGCTCACGTGCTTAACCGCGACGCGGCAATACTGACGTTCCTGTCGATCCCGCGGGTGAAAGCCCACACGATGCTCGAGACCGAACAGGACGGCCACCGAAACCCGTACCACCACCCGATCGTTGCCATTCCCATATTCGTCGTCGCCGGTCTGAGTCGGTGGGTCAGCACCGTCGTCGCTCGCTATCGCGAGTACGTCGCCGATCGGAGCGCCGTCGCGATCACCGGCGATCCCGCAGCACTGGCCAGTGCCCTCGAGACGCTGGATCGCGACCTCAAGTCTCGTCCCTCGAGGGACCTTCGTGAACACCGGTCGACGACGGTGTTCTCGATCGTGCCGCCACCGTGGGAGGAACACCCCTTCTTCGATCGGACCAGGTGGTTCATCGTGCGTCGAATCTTTGGCACGCACCCCCCGACCGAGAAACGCATCGATCGACTCCGCGAGACCGACTAGTGAAGAGGCCGACCCAACTATTCGAGCGCCGAGATCGAAGCCTCACTCGAGTGACTGGACGGCAGTGGCCCGATCGAACAGATCGATAGCGAACGGAACACACTCGACGATCGAAGTCTGGAGCTCAGAGTGGTCGTCCACGACGTAGTCCAACGGTTCTGTCGACCAGTCTCGGTACTCGTTCTGCGTCGGTGATTCGTTTCGATACCGGGTCGGCCGAGCGTAAGCCAGATTCCAGAACGAAGATTGGCAGACGAGTTCACTCGAAGCGATATGACTCTACCCGATGGATCGCAATGTACGTAGAGATGCTACCGAACAGTACGACGAGAAGAGCCGAAAAGATGGCACCAGCAGCGTTGATCACGATTTCGTGAACGCCAAATACAGACGTCAACCAATGACTGACGATTGCCGAGTGACCGAGAATCGTTGGGAGCGTTACCAGGAGAATCACCACAGAGTACACAGCAAAAGCGGTCTTGCTGGGAACAATCGCTTTCGTGCTTCGGGAGACGCTCACGGCTTCGAACCGTGGAAATACTGTCCCGATCCCCGTCGCGATAAACCCGGAACCCGCCGCGAGTATTAGCGCCGAGAATGAGAACGTAACGAGCGCTGTGGACTGGTGGGGACTCAAAATAACGAGGACTATCACGGCACCAACGGTAATCGGAGTTCCCAGAAGTGCGCTCGCAACAGCATGTCCACCGACGAGTGCCCGTCCAGGAACGGCTCCAAGCAGTGTCACAGGAAGTGTAGCACCTTCCGCCCCCAAGATATTCAGCGCAAACAACGATCCTGTGATCCAGATACCGCTCAACAGTACCCACAATGGGAGCGAGCGGCCGACGGTTCCCGTCTGCACGGCCGTCGTAATCGGTCCGATGAGAATAATCAACGGGTACAGCGTAAACGATAGCATGACCGGCGCACGACGGGCGCGCTTCCAGTCCACTTGGATTACACCGAGCAGTGGAGCTGGAACGATGCCAGTAAGTCTAGAACGACGCGACTCTGTTCGTTCCACGGATCGATCGTGTTCGATCGAGACGCCGTCTGCGTACCAGAGCCACTCGGCCAATCGGTAGAGCACAGGAATCGCGGCGGCCAGCAAGACACCTGAAATGACGAGTGATCCTCCTGCTCTGAGCGCCGAACCATCGACTTTAGTGCCAATTGTCGCGAGATCACCGTACCATCCAACTGGAGTTGGAGAAAGTACCTGATATGTCGGATCGAACACTGATACCAAATTTTGCGTCACGATCAGCCACAGATACGCAATCGCGGCTCCCGCAAGCAGAACCGTCCGAATGCGTGTGAGGAATTTGGATCGGACGCCACTGTTTCTCACGGCGAGTGCAACGATGAACCCGGTCACGAGTGCAGTGACCAACACCACACAGATGGTGAGTAGAATAAACGGTGTCGCTAACGGGGAGCCGAGGCCAATCGCGAACACCAGAGAGACGGCCGCACCGAACACCACCGCCGGTACTCCCCAGAGGAGCAACTCAGCGACCACCAGTCCACCGACCAACTCACGATGGGACACGGTCGTCAGTAACCCGTCAGCGTTGTCGGGACGTAGTGCAATCGAATAGGCTCGATATCCCCCGAGGCCAGCGACTCCGATCCACCCGTACACGAACGCCATCTGAATCCACTCGAGTGGCGTCTCGATCTCTCCGGAACCGATCGCCGCTCCGAAGAAAAACACGCCAGCCAGGCCTACAAGGGAAAAAGGAAGAAACACGACGAGCACAACGACACTCGCCACTAGCTGCACGGTGTTCGACGTAAGCGCCCGCCATCGCCGACGTAACTCGGTTATGGCAATCGTGCTGAGAAGTGTCCACTGAAACATTGATTAGACGTCCGGTGAGGTCGCACGATCGGTCGTGACAGCAAGGAATACATCCTCGAGGGTCGATCCAGCATCAGTCTCGACCTGAGCAGTCAACTCGATAGGCGTCCCCTCCGTGACGAGTCGGCCCTCGTAGAGGACGCCGACGAGATCCGCGAGTTCTTCGACGACAGAAAGGATGTGCGTCGAGAGAAATACCGTCTGACCTGCTGCCGTAACCTCTGTGATAACGTCGAGGACGGTTCGGGCCGCTCGAGGATCGAGACCGCTGGTCGGCTCGTCGAGGAAGACGACCGCAGGTTCGTGCAATAGGGCCTGAATGAGACCGACTTTCTGGCGCATTCCCTTCGAGTAATCGTCGATTCGTTTTCCGGCATCGGCCGTCAGGTCGAATCGGTCCATCCAGTGATCGATCCGCTGGTCGGCCTCGTCCGGGGGGATGTCTCGCAATCGAGCGAAGTACTCCAGTTGCTCGAGGCCGGTGAGTTCGTCGAACACAGGTGGGTCTTCGGGAAGGTAGCCAATCGATGCACGGATGGCATCACGGTCAGAAACCGGATTCCCTTCGATCCACGCGTCGCCACTCGTCGGCTTCGTCAGTGAGGTTAACATCCGCATGGTCGTCGTCTTTCCGGCACCGTTCGGACCGAGAAAGCCGTAGACACTTCCCTCGGGAACAGATAAATCGACGCCATCGACAGCAACGGTGGTCCCGAATCGTTTAGTCAAACCGGACGTCTCGATCGCGTAATTCGTGTTCGTCATTTTCAAATGCGGGTCGCATCGGAGGGTTAGTTTCGATACATCGAGGGCATCCATTAGTCAAGTGGATTCTCGTAAGGCGGTCACGTCAACTTCATCCGCTGTCGAGAAATCGACAGCTGGGTGCGCTACCGGCCGGGTTCGTAGACGCTTCACACACTGGCTCTTAATGCTGCGTGTGGTGGGGGCTTGTGATGTGAAATCGTGGAGGGGCCATGGCAGGGTAGCGGTAGAGTACTATATCTCTCGGAATTAGTTAAACTGTTCGGAGAGTAACAGTCTATTTGAGACCGAGTTGCCTTTCGACGAGCGATCACACTGGGAAAGATGTCCAGGAACGGACGTAGCTGAGGGTAATACACACTTCGTTCATGAGGATGAGACTACTGTGAGAGAAGTGTTGCACGAACTCGAGGCCACCGCTGATCGGCCGAGCGGAAGGGTGGAGACGACACGTGGATTCGGTACAGAGCAAACAATAGTATTTCAGCCGACGAGAACGATTAGGAGTCGAACTGTTTTTCGCCTCGCCGGATGAGGCCCTACTATGCGACTGACGGGACCAATCGGTCTGGCCGCTCGTGCCGTTCTCGCGGGCACTATCACTGTCGGGGCGTTGCTCGTGAGCGCATACACGGTCACGGTCTTCGTCACGGCGTTCCTCATGATTCTCCCGATGCAGCTTGGGCTGCTAGAGATCACCGAAACACGATTCTTGTGGGCGCTCGCCGTCGGTTCCGTGCTCACTCTCCCCTGTTTCGCACTCGTCATCGCCCACGCAATCAGGCGAGAGCGACAGCATCTGCTCGAGGGAACTGTCAGCACTGACTCGGTCGACACCGAAGCGGCCCGGATACTCGAGGCTACGGCGACCCGTCTTGCTAAACAGTTTGGCATCGCTACACCCGAGGTCCGACTACATCCGTCGAACGAGCCGCTTGCGTACACGACGTCCGGACCGACTGATCCCGTCGTCGCCATTCGACGGCAAGGAACGCCGTTCGTGGTAGTTTCGAGAGGGGTCGTCAGGATGCTCTCGAGGGCGGAACTTGAGGCTGTGCTCGCCCACGAATTCGCCCATGTGGGGAACGACGATCTGCAGTTGACCTCGTGGCTCCTCGTCCCACTGTTCGCCGCCGAGTTCATCTACGAGAACGACGAGAACGAGAAGTGGCAGTTCGATCCATTCGGCTGGACGATCACGGCCGTCGCGCTCGTCGGGCTGGGCGTATTCTCGCGCGGTCGGGAACTCGCAGCTGATCGGGCTGCCGTTGAGGCAACCGGCGATCCCGGCACACTCGCGTCGGCTCTCGAACGCCTTGCCGACCGTCGCTCACGACGACCAGCGACTGATCTCCGCCACACTCAGTCGCGGAGCGCAGTCAACGTCCTGCCGACACTCAACGAAGCCGGTGATCTGAGTGGCTTTCGTGCGACACATCCCCCGCTGGAGGTGCGTCTCGAGCAGCTTCGGTCGGTGGCTGCCTGACCGGTATCAAGATGCCGGTCCGAAGCGTGGACTCTGATGAATCGCTGTAATGTGGTGGACTTTAGATGCTTGATTTTACTATAATAATTCTAAAACAACATAGACTAATGCAAAGGATGTGAAAACAAACCCAAATATGAAGGTACCAATTGCTGTTTTCTGTAAACTGCTAATTTTGTCGCCGGTGTCTTTATCAAAGATGTATATTATATCATCAGAAGTTATTTCAACATTTTCACGGCCATCCGTTTTAGTTCCACTGAATGTTCCAATGACAGATATCCAGTCACCCGGCCTTATGGTTCCTTCAGTAAATCGCAACCTGTCTTTGAAATCAAAGTTTGTTGGATCAAACGGGATCGGGTCTCCTGTGGCTGTAGTCGGGACTGAGGATGAACCAGATATTGTGTATCTCGAATCGTGTGTGAGTGAAATGTCAGAACTATCGACATTTATATGGGCCGTTCCAGTATGGTCCTCAAGCATGAAATCAACAGATTCTTTTGTTTTTTCCAAATCTTTCCAATAGTGGTCATTTTCTGGATCTGCACTATCTCTTGAAGTTTTAGAGATTTTATATTCGTATACAACACATTCTTTACCTTCGATTGGAGATTTTATCGAATTGCCATAACCTATAACAGTTCCACTTATTTGTACCATATTTCCCCGACATAATGCTGCTGATATCGATATTTCATCTGATTTTTTAATCGCTCTCAATTTTCGAAATGGTTTGATAGAATACGCAATCATCATGATTCCGGCCGACAGAATTACTATAACAGTGATAATTTCATTCATACTCCTGTTACTAAGAGATGCCTGCCAATAGATATCTTGCTCGGAACGAGCGATTAATCGACTCGTCTTTGCCGTCCAGCTGTTGTAAAAGCCTCAACTGGCCCGTCTCACCACCTTCGTCTTTCGAGAGGACCTTGGTGAATCACTAGACGGCGGCGACTTACCGTGTATAATCTTGTCACTCAAGGCGTCACGATGGAGCAATTGTGAGTGTATCCTCTAGGAATCCGACGGTGACGAACCGATTAACCAATCTTAGGACGACTGCGAGACACTTCAACCCAATGCTGTATGGCGATTCACCAAAGCCAATTCGCCTGCGCCCATCCGTCCGTTTCTGGACGGCATGGGCAAAACGGTGAAGCCTCGGGGCTTATCGCCGAGGTACTTCACCGCAAACAACTGTCGTCAAATGCCAAATCTAGAAGTAACTATCGAAAAAAGGGCGATACCGAAACCGGCGATCATACACAGGATGCCGAGCAGCTGGATTCGATCCCTTAGATTGTCGGATAATACACTCTCATCGAACATCATACTATAGTGGAACAGCGCTGCTGGCCACCGAAAGCAGATGAATCCGACAGAAAGTAGTAAGAGCCCGACACCAACGTTCATACCAGTTGTTACAAATACGGCTTCTTTATTCAGCAACCGGCGTCATATTTCACGAGGAATTTCGGGCATTCTTTGGAGTTGCTCAGCGAGTGATTCACACTATTTTCTTAGTTTATAATAGCCTTTTCGATGGTACCACTCGGAGTTTTCCGAAGCCGTAGCGCGAGTGTCATCGATCCACGACTTCAGTCGTGGGCCTCCTCCTTGTATTTCTGTGAACCGCGGATTCTACCGAGGTACAGCGAGAGTGCCTCGGGGTCGTACGGAAGACTTCGTCTTCCGTGATGACGAGACGCGAAGCGTCTCGAACCACTTGACCCCGAGGCTGAATCTCGTAAGCTATATGATGAATCTCACCGTATTGACGAGTACAGTTGCGACGTGGATTAAAGACCTTAATCCGAAGCAACTGCGCGCAGTTGCGAGGAATGCGACACCTCTCAAAACCCGCGTCGTTAACGTGGTGAGACGGGTGTTGTCGGGTCGTGGTGGAGCGACCGACCCCCACGGACGCACCGAGCGTTCGGGTGTTAATTCCAACCGACCCATTCCGGGAAGGTCGAGGGGGATTACATTCGCCTGCGCCCATCCGTCCGTTTCTGGACGGCATGGGCAAAACGGTGAAGCCTCGGGGCTTGTCCCCGAGGTACTTCACGCCATTGATGTGTTTGAGCGGAAAAAAGAGTACCGAGAGCCCGGGAAGTGTCGAGAGGTATGAGGGCCGTGGCGAGACAACGTGGAGACGTGATCCATCGTGCTAAAGGAGAAAGACGACGACCTCGATCCCGAATCGAAGGGGAACAATCTCCTGGAAAGCACTGTTGAACCACCGTTGAGATCGGCCACTGCTGTCGTGTTGTGATCGATCTAGTCAGTTCAAATCGACGAAAATTAGTAACCCGAGCAGATAGTAATATTGTCTATCAAATGATGCGGGTGCTCCACGTTGACGACGAGTGTGTGGAGCAGACGGCCAATCGACTTGAATGCGCCGACGATCGGCTTACAGTCTGTTCCGAGACTGACCCGCAAGCTGCCCTCCAACGGATTCAAACCGAGCGGGTCGACTGTGTGATTTCGGGGTATCGTGTTCGTGGAATCGACGGTCTCGAGTTGTTCGAACAAGCGCGTGAGATCCAGCCCGGTCTGCCGTTCGTGTTCTACACCGGCTGGAATCCAGCAGATGTCGTCAGTGGCGCCCTCACCGCCGACGCCACTGAGTTCGTCCGCAAGTCGACCGAAGAGAACGATTACGAGTACAATCTTCTCGCAAAGAGAGTCACGAACGTTGTAGCTCAATCACACACAGAACAGAGACAAAGGGACGGTCGACTTGAGGAGGTAATCAGAGCGGTCCAATCAGCCCTTGTTAACGCGACTACGCGTGAGGAAGTCGATACGGCGGTCTGTGAGACGATCGTCGATTCCGAGCGGTACGCTGGGGCATGGATCGGCGAGTACGAGGAGGAAGATGACCGGGTCGTTCCACGGATGACTGCTGGTGTCAGGACTGAGGCTCACACGAAAGTCACGGTCTCGCTCAGTTGCGATGAGAAGCAGTATGGCGTATTAACTATCGCTACCGATCGACCGACAACTGTCTCCCCCGAGGAACGAGAGTTGTTCGACCATCTCGGGGAGACAATCACTCATGCTTACGACCGTGTGCGAACGCAGAAGCGATACGAGGGCCAGTATCGGGAGTTGTTCGAGGACGCACCGGTGATGATCGCGTTTACACGTGAGGAGGACGGTGAGCCACTCATCGAGGACTGTAACCAACGGTTCGCTAATAAGTTAGGATACACAGTAGCCGAGCTACGGGACCGGCCTCTCGCAGAACTGTACACCGAGGAGTCAGCCGAACGGCTACTCAGCAGCGGCTACGAACGAGCCCTGGAGAGTGATTTTACCCCGAAAGAACGCGAGTTTCTCACGGCAGATGGTGAGCAACTGTCCACGTTGCTTCAGGCCTCCCCTCGTCTGGACAACGAAGGAGAGGTTGTCGGCACCCATGCGCTGTACGTCGATGTAACCAGCCACAAACGGGCCCAGAAGGTGCTCAAGCGGGCAGGAGCGATGGAAGCGTCGATTGACGGGGTGGCAATCCTCAACGAAAACGAGGAATACATTTATCTTAACCAGGCCCACGCAAAGATCTACGGCTATGACGATCCAGAACCGTTACTCGGCACTACTTGGCGAGAACTCTACGAGGACACCGAAATCGAGCGGTTCGAGGACGAGGTCTTTCCGGCTCTCGAAGACGATGGCGAATGGCGTGGAGAGGCAACCGGCCTCCGTGCAGATGGTACCACGTTCCCACAGGAGCTGTCGCTCAGCTACTTTGAGGGCGGAGACATAGTCTGTATCGTTCGGGATATAACTGCCCAGAAAGAACGAGAACGAACGCTCCGTGCGTCGAAACAGTCCTACCAAGATCTGTTCGAGAACATCCACGAGATGGTATTCGTTCACGATCACGACGGGAACATTCTCTCGGTCAATCAAGCAGCCTGTGAGACACTTGGGTACAACAGGGAGGTTCTCGAAGACCGTCACATGGCTGAGATCCATCCCGAGGAGTTCCAGGTTCCCGACAAATGGGATATTAAAGACGAGTCGCCGAAGATTTTCGAGGTGGAACTCGAAACCAGTGACGGGCAACGATTGTCGGTGGCAGTCTCACTCAACGAGATTGAGTTCTTCGGCTGTGAGGCGGTCCTTGGCGTCGCGCGAGACGTCACTGAACAGCGCGAGAAGGAAGCCTACCTCGAGAAGTCCCAGGAGGTCGGTAACATCGGGTGGTGGCGAAAGGATATGTCCACCGATCAAACCATCTGGTCTGACCGAGTGTACGAGATGTGGGGGGTAGAAGAAGAAAAACGAGTGATCGGTGACGATACCGTCCTCGAGTTGTTTCACCCTGATGACAGAGAAGACGTCGACGAACAGTTAGCAGCCGCCCTCAAAGGCGAACCCTACGACGTCGAACACCGTATCGTCACCCCCGACGGCGAGGTACGGTGGATGCGCCAGAAGGCAGATGTCAACTTTGATGAAAGCGGAGAGCCGGTCTCGATGATAGGAATCGTTCAGGACATCACCGAACAGAAGGTCCGTGAGCAAGAGCTCCAGCAATTCCGCGAAGCCGTCGAAGAGACCGCACACGCGGTATACATCACTGACAGGGATGGTCGAATCGAATACGCGAATCCCGCAGTCACGGAGATTACTGGCTACGGAGAGAAAGAACTCCTCGGGGCACGCCCAAGCCTGTTTGGTTCCGGAGAATACGACGACTCCTACTACGAGGTGCTTTGGGATACGGTTCTCTCGGGTGAGAAATGGCAAAACGAAATAATAGACGAACGAAAGGACGGCGAACAGATCGTTCTCGACCAGACGATCACGCCGATCACCGGTCCCGACGGCGAGATCAGCAACTTCGTCGCAGTCGCTCGAGACGTGACCGACCGCAAACGCCGCGAAGAGTCACTCGAACGCGCTCATAATGAACTCCGGAAGGTAATCGATCTGGTCCCGGACCAGCTATTCGTAAAGAATCGTGACGGCGAATACGTCCTCGCCAACGAGGCAACGGCCGACATCTACGGCCTTTCGCCGATGGACCTCGAGGGGAAAACCGACTTCGAGTTACTCCCCTCCAAGCAGCAGGTCCGAGAGTTCCGTGAGGACGACCTCGAGGTGATCAACTCGGGCGAGCCGAAACGGATCCCGCAAAAAGAGTTGACCACTGCCGACGGTGAGACCCGACTGTTCCAGACAACGAAGATCCCCTACGAGGTCGCGGAGACCGGCGAAGATGCCGTTCTCAGCTACGCCCGTGACGTGACCGATCTGAAAGCGTACGAGCAACGACTCGAGAGACAGCGAGATAACCTGTCCATGCTCAATCAAATCGTTCGTCACGACATCCGGAACGAACTCCAGTTGGTGTTAGCATACACTGAGACCCTAGAAGAGTATGTCAAAGAAGGAGGACAACAGTACGTCGAACAGGTCCTCAACAGCGCACGTAATGCCGTCGAAATCACGGAGGAAGCCCGAGACGTAGCACAGGTGACGCTGAAAGGTGGCGTCGAGCCAACGTCGGTTGACCTTCTGTGCACGCTCAACGCGCAAATCGACGAGGTTCGGTCGAGTTACGAGAGTGCCGTTATCCAGACTCGAGGAGAACTTCCAGCTGTTGACGTTGTCGCTGATAACATGCTCGACTCGGTATTCAGAAATCTCCTGAAAAATGCTATCGAACACAACGATTCGGAGGTTCCGGAAGTAACGGTTTCTGTGACCGACACTGACGATCACGTCGTCATCCACGTTGCAGATAACGGTCCAGGAATTCCCGACGAGCGGAAAGACAGCGTTTTCGAGAGAGGAGAGATGGGACTCGAGAGCGACGGAACAGGGCTTGGACTTTACCTTGTTGAGACACTCGTCGACGGATACGGTGGTACGGTCTGGATCGAGGACAATGATCCGAACGGCACCGTGTTCAACGTCGAGCTACCCCTTACAGACCGTTGACATCCACTCTGCAAGCGGAGCAAGCCGAGTGCATCGGGGCTTGACCTCGAGCTGATCGATCCTGAGTGACGGGACATGCTCCTTGGCCTACTGGGAGACCAATATCACTCCAATGACTGCGAAGATTATTCCAGCAGATCTCGTTATCGTAACGTCGTCTCCAAGAAGGACCATACCGATGAGAGCCGCGACGACGAAGTACATCGCACCGAGAGTCGAAACGACGGTTGTTGATCCCCCTGAAAGGCCGATGTACATCGAAATCAGGCCAATTCCGGTGAATAATCCGGCTATGCCAGCGAGCAGTCCTCCTTTCGCAGTAATGGCGAGCGATGCGTCCGAAACGAGGATGTACCCGAGTGCAAAAGGTGTCGCGACGAGATAAGAGATCGCAGCGGCCGTCCTCGGGTCGATAGACTCCGACGCAGCGTTGCCCAAGACGACCCAGATTCCCCAAGTTACCATTGTAATCGAACCAAAGAACACAGCCGAATCTATCTCAGAAAATGCCATTATGATGATTCAACGTACTCCTTGAACAGTGACGACCAGAGACGCTCGAGGCGATCGGCATAGAACGGTAGGACTTCCACGGCGGGAAGGTAGAACTTTGGGTCAGTGTCGCTGCCTTGGTCATCGGCACGATCTCTCTGTGACATACATGATGTATACCAGCCGTGCCCGGATTGGTCTCTCTGTTAATCGAATAATCCATTTATATCGGGTCTAGAAGAGTTATGCATGCCACACCGCTCTCGCAGGGTGGTCGGTGAATACAGTGAGGAAGACGAGGGCGAGCAACAAGGATGATAGAGAGACGAGCGTATACCCCCTATCCTCCGGTGGGTGACGAATGTTCCGACACCCTATCGAAGTTAAGGAGCGAACAGTCGCGGTTGAGGGGACAGCGGAGCGTGACAGCTCGCCGTTTTCTTGCAGTGCCGGATTTTCCTCACAGTTTCATTTCGACGCAAGATAGCTGACTCGTAGTTGCGAAGGGCACCACCGGAGACGCATACTCGTGCGGATGCTGTATCCCTGCCTACTCACTCAGCTCCGTTTCGCTCCTTGAGGACGGGGCTTAGCGCCATCTCTTTGGGCTAAGGACACCTACCCTATAGAAAAGTGAGCGATATTAAAGCAGTAGTCAGAATCGAGCACCCTGACATAGTGCTCACAAAGACAGTCACACACGACCAAAGTGCGAAAGTCAAGTCGGTGTTAGAGGCAGGAACTGATCCTACATCGGGGAAGTTTTTCTATCGCATACAGTCATCTGATTTCCGCCAGTTCGAAGACGGGCTACGGAAGGATCACACCATTGGCGAGTTTGAACGGGTTATCGAGACCAGAGACGAGAAGGCGATCTATAGTTTCACGTACACAGACGAATCGAAGATTATCTCGCCAATTATTTCGACCGCGAACGGTGTCATACTCGACATGAAAAACGACGGAAACAGTTGGGTTCTAACAGTGTGGATGCCTGATCGGACGAATCTGGCCACTCTATGGGACTATGCAGAACAGAACGGCATTGATATCGGTTTGCTGCGCGTGAACGAATACGCTAGTTTAGGGAGTACAGACGCAGGATTGACCGATAGCCAACGAGAGGCACTCCTCGTCGCACTCGACACAGGGTATTTCGAAGACCCACGGAACGCAACTCTCAGCGAAGTGGCCACTAATCTGGATATCTCTCAACCTGCAGCCAGTGGCCTCCTTCGGCGTGGGATCAAACGACTCATCATTTCTTCTCTGATGGATGACAGTGAAAAGCCAGATTGATGATCCAGGTTCGAAGAGCCGGCACGCGAGCCGAAGTTGGGCTAATTCGAAGCTCTCCACGTTGAGTCTGGCTTCTATCACCATCGAAGATTCCCTACGCGACCGTTCGCCAGCCGGTAAATTGGGATGGAAAAGTGCTTTGGACAGATCGCCAATACTGTCCCATGGGCGTACTACACGAGGGTAATTCCGCCGTCGACGACCAGTGATGCACCGGTGATGAACGCTGCCGGTTCGGAAGCGAGGTAGACGATCGCACTCGCCAGCTCTTCAGGATCGCCCTGTCGGCCGACAGGTGTTGCATCCACGGCCGCCTGAATTGCGTCTTCGTCGGCAACCTGTTCGGCAGCACCGGTGTCGACCATTCCAGGAACGATAGCATTCATCGTGATCCCGTCAGGTCCGAGATCGATCGCGGCACTTCGGGTAAAGCCAACGACCCCACCCTTGCTCGCCGCATAGTGCGATAGGTCACCCGACCAGCCAACATGACCGCCTGCCGCTGATGAGACATTGACGACCCGACCATAGCCCGCGTCGCGCATCGCTGGAAGGACTGCCTTCGTGCAGTTGAATACGCCGGTCAAGTTGATATCGATCACCTGTTGCCAGTCCTCAGCAGTCATCTCCTCGAGCGTCGCTGTCGGGAAAATTCCCGCGTTGTTCACGAGAATGTCGACACGACCGAACGCCTCGAGTGTGTCCTCGACAACTGACTCCGCTGCCTCGCGGTCGGTGACGTCGAGTTCGCGTACGAGCGCATTCGCTCCGCGCTCTTCGACCGCTTCGCCGACGTCTTCACGTTCGGGGATGACGTCCGTCACGACGACGTCTGCACCCTGTTCTGCCAGCAATAGCGCAGTCTCCTCGCCGATGCCGCCTCCTGCTCCAGTAACAATCGCCACTCGGTCAGTAAAGTCAATCATTGCATTGTACCCTCCGAGCCAAAGGATGATAACCCTATCAGTGGGGGCGAACGCGTTCTGTTAACTGGCTGGCATCAATAAAGATGGCATATAAGTTATATTCTTGTGAGCTGTCCATTCCAACCCGTTCGCTTGCGCTCGTTCCGTACCCGAAGCACCTCGCCTATGAGATGAACAGGCGCAAAACTTCGCCCTTCAGTACGGAGAGGATGTCAATCCTGTTTGAGACTGCGAGAAAGGGAGCGACACACTGCATTGCAATTCCCGCCAGCCGTATACCCAGAACGGGACAGCCGCCAGTCCATCAGCTGCTCAGTCGGGAAATTTCTGCTGGTTAGTCGGATACGCATGACGTTGATCCACCGTCGTGTGGCACTCGGGGCAGATCAGAGACCGGTATTCCTTCGACTTCTCTTCGATCCACTCGCCGTATATCTGTTCTTCATACCCGCATGTCTGACAGATCAGACTCAATTTGGTTTTGCTGGACGTGTTCGTTGAAGGGTAGGTGTGAGCCATCAGATGTAATTACGATTGGCCGAATATATGGGTTTCTGAAACCACTATTAGTTACCACAGTGGCGCCTCCATCGATATTTGTCCTATGACGCAGGATCTGGTACAGCGTACCACCTATCGCGTACTGAGAACATCTTCGGTTGGGAGCAGAACACGGCCAGTGATGGTAAACAGGACACCGATTCCGACAAGCACGGCACTCGAGTCAACCCACAACCAGAAGGTGCCCGTATAGGCCGTAACGGCACCAACGAACGTTCCGACCAGTAGCGTTCCCAGACCGAAAAGAATCAGCGCTTTGGCTATGCTAGTCATAGTACGCTACTACTGTCGAACAGCATTAACTGTTCTTTTCGCGGAAACGCTCTTAACCAATTAACCATGGCTAATCAAGCAATATAATGAAAATATCTGTGGTTCAATCGCAGACTGTACATTGATCGACCCATTCCAGTTGGTGACGAGAAAGAAGCAACCGGGGCAAAGCGAGTGGTCAAGATCAAGCAGTCAATCCGAAAGCGGGGCTGTCGTGTCCGGGGGCTGTCGGTAACCAGTCACTTGTTCAAAGACACAGAGCATCGGTTCCTCGAACTATGCATCGAACCGTGGAATTTCGGCCGGCTCCACGAGCGTTGTACCGAAGTTCGACATGATAGCTAGCGCTCTTTCGGTAACGTTATTTAGAAGGTGAATTTAAACTAACTCTTTTATTGTTATTAACAATATTTGATTAAGTATTACAGTACGTTGTATATGCTGCATCGAATTCTCGTCGCGGCGGTTGCTGGAATTGTGAACCCATATCCCTCGCGGTATAGGGGTTTTCCAACACGGTCAATAACTCCTCGAATGTGGATAGGTCCCCAGCTTCGAGATATTCGTCCAGTGCCTTTTCAACCAGATAGTTGCGGGGGATATACCGCGGGTTGGCGTCCTGCATCACCTCCTCTTCTAGGCCGACAGCAGCCAATTTCTCTCTCAGCCGTTCAAATTCTGCAGTTGCAAACACTGGGTCATCAAACCTACCGGGCGCCTCTAATTCGAGGAATGTATTGGTATAGTCAGCGTTCGATTTGCGGAGCCACTCCAGGAATTCATCGACGAGTTCTTTCTCAGCGTCTGAGTTGATCCCCAGTTTCTTCCGCATCATCGTGTAGTATTGCACAGCAAACCGGTTCTCAAATTCATCTAGTTTGCCTTTGAGTTCATCATGCGTGAGCGCAGATTGTTTACAGAGCGGTTGGAGTGCCTCTGCGAATCGTTCAAGATTCCACTGCAGGATGCGTTGTTGGTTTCCGAATGCATATCTCCCGTGCGTATCGATTGAGCTGAACACCGTCTCCTCATCATAGTAATTCATGAACGCGCAGGGTCCATAATCAAATGTTTCTCCGTTGACGCTCATATTGTCCGTATTCATGACGCCATGAATGAATCCGACACGCAGCCAGTCAACAACCATCTCAATCGACGACTGCATGACTGCATCGAAGAACTCTAGATATGTGCGATCCGTTTCATTTAGCTGCGGGTAATGTCTGTCGATAACGTAATCAGTGAATCGCTGTAATTCGTCGGGTCCTTGGCCTGCAACATACTGGAAGGTCCCGTATCGAATGTGGCTGTTCATCACTCGGACAAGGATGGCCCCGGGTTCTGTCCGGCGTCGTCGGACTGCTTCGTCGGTTTCGACAACTGCCAGGCTTCTCGATGTTTTGATGTTTAAATTCTGCATCGCATGTGAATACAGAAATTCTCTGAGCATCGAGCTGACAGTTGCGTTACCATCGCCTCTTCTGGAGTACGGCGTCCGACCAGACCCTTTCAGTTGAATGTCATATCTATTACCATCGTGTACATGCTCGCCGAGTATCATCGCCCTTCCATCACCTAGGACAGTAAAACTCCCATACTGGTGGCCTGCATATGCCTGCGCGATTGGTTCCTCCAAGAGGTTCTGGCCTGCTAGAACGTTAGCATTGAGCTCTGCTGTATCCAATCCAAGATCAGCACACAGTCGGTCGTTAAGAAGCAGAACTTTCGGATTAGCGATGCGCTTGGGCGTTACCCTCGAATAAAGGCTTGAGTCTACACTTTTGTAAGTGGTGTCAAATGAAAAGGGCATTTAGTTTCATATGGTGTTATGTCCCTTGGTGTATTAACCTTGTGCTCGAGGTTGTTAACAATCGATTGGTTAGAGAAGCTCTAGTTTGGGTGTGCTGCATATACACTCGATATCTTACTTGTCTTTCTCACAGGATGTTTTAATTACTTGCGACCGCATTGTATTGCATCTTTCTGTGAAGCACTCTTGCCACATCGATGCCATTACGCAGAGATGTCAGCTACGGCGTTGTTGCACCGCTACCACAGCTAGTTCTGAGGGAGTTTCCGACACGACCAAGCTATTAAGACTGCACAGTGTAAGTGATTACAAATGACTCATATTTCAATCACCGACGTGGCCGACGACCTCGATCCAGCTGAACTCCAGCACAAGGAAGTGCTCACTGCGGGGCCACTCACCATCGAAGTCGGAAAGTATCCGGCTGACAGTGCTGTCCCAAAGAATTCCCACAACGAAGAGGAACTGTACTACATCCTGTCGGGATCAGGCAAACTCCGCGTTGGCGACGACACTCACGAAATTAAGACAGGTGATCTCGTCTATGTGGAACCCGACCTCGAGCACGATTTTTTCCACATCACCGAGGAGATTACCGTCCTGATTATCCTTGGACCATCGGCTAATCCCACCTCGTACGGTATTCGTGAACAAGACAAGTGAACTACCTGCCCTACCGCGCTCGAGCCTACTCGATCCTCGCTTGCTGATTGGTACAGCCAGTGGCCGTCCATGACGGACAGGCATAAACCTTGAACTATCCCAACTCAGCGGTGCGGGGCCGTGAGAATCTTCGTCCTTCAGGGCGCAGAGGATGTCAAAGCGAACGTGGTCCGACGAAGCCGAAGAACACAATCGAAGACATCGCTTTTCCCTGCTGGGAGGCAAACGGCTTTACTCACAGCAGCGAGTATGTTGGAGTAACGATGTCAGAGGCCCGGTTCGATACGTCATCAGTAACGCCATTACACTGGCTCG
This sequence comes from Natrarchaeobaculum sulfurireducens, assembly GCF_003430825.1. NCBI lineage: Archaea > Methanobacteriati > Methanobacteriota > Halobacteria > Halobacteriales > Natrialbaceae > Natrarchaeobaculum > Natrarchaeobaculum sulfurireducens. The sequence continues at coordinate 126,300 of NZ_CP024046.1, forward strand.
CGGTCGCAATGGCACTACTTAGCGCCGTTGTTCACCTCGTGTTGGGCCTCGAGTTTCTGCCCCACTGGATGGGAGTGTCGTTCGTTCTCTCGACTGGCGGCTTCGTCGGTGCGGTAATCCTCTTTTTTGCGAACGTTCGGCGGCCGCTGCTCTATCTGGTCGGCATTCCCTACACCGGCAGTCAGATCGTTTTCTGGCTGCTAGTCGACCCCGGCGGGACGGACCTCGCCCTGGAAGTCATCGACAAGACCGCACAGGTGGTTCTCGTTATCGCTCTCATCGTTCTCTATCGCCGTGACACCTGACTCTCCAGGGAATCGTCGGTCGCCCCTACGACAGCTTCGTGGGAAACTCGTCGTGGGAATCCGTCATCGACTCACCGCACCGTTGACCGCTCGAATCCCGATCGAATCGTACAGACAATACCATCGGCTCCGACGTCGAGTCGCCCCAAACCGGTATACCGACGCCAACCCGTTTATGATCGTTCGCGTCGATCCGACCAAGATCAACCGGAGCGTCCTCGAGTGGACCCCTCGGCTTCCACAATGGGGCCGAGTCGTCGGCGGCGACTGGGACCGTCGCTGGGAGCCGTTCGAGGATCGGGCGGTCTACCGTGGATTGTGTCAACGCTATCGAGAAGAGATGGCATGGGAAGAAACCGCGCTCTACGAGGCATTCCTCGACCAGCTAGAGCGATTTGGTAATGCCTGGGAGCACGGCTCGGTGACGGCGTTCGAAACCCGGTGCCGGGAGATCGATCGCCTTTACGAGTCGATACGCGACCAGGGGTATCGCACGCAAGCCGACCTCGCGGACGTCTCCGAGCCGCGACTCGCCCACCTGCGAGACGAGATCAACGTTGACGTCGGCCGGGACGGGACGCTCTACTGGCGGACCTACGGCCAGCATCGGCTGGCGATCGCGAAACTACTGGATCTCGAGACCGTTCCCGTGGTGATTCATCGACGACACCGACAATGGCAGGCCGTTCGCGAACGATTCAGAGAGGGAGAGGAGCCGCCTCGAGCGGCCGGCGGCGACCTGCACCCGGATCTCCGGGATGTGCTCGCTGGTGACCACTGGTGAGCGGATGACCGAACTCGAGGGGCCACCCAGAGAAGGAAAAGAACGGTTCAAGAAGAACCGAGGTGAAATAATAACGCTAGCTTTATTGTTATTAACCCAAGTGTTACTAGGTGCGAGAGACGCAGAGCGAGTACGGACTCAGCAACGTGCCCCATCTCTCGCGAATAGTCGATAGCCAGCACCCAGTGGCGAACCCACCCACTTCGCCCATACCTACCCTTTCAATTGGCAGCGTCGATGCGACGTGATCTGTGACGGGGCTTTGACTACCAGCAGCTATTGTAGTATCTACGTCGGCGAACTCGAGGCCGTCGTGTGAACAGTGGCCTCGACGATACACCGATATCACCTAAAGAAATTATCTCGCTCGAGCACCGAGAACCAATATGGAGTGGTGCGACCAGCCAACGAGACCAACCGAAAGCGAGCGTTTCAGGTCGTGTAACCGCGGCCCAAAGGGACACGCCGAATGACTAACGACTCCCTCCCGTCTGAACACCTCTCGCCGCTCGCTACGCTCGTCGACGAGGTACTCGCGGGCGTTGGCTACGAGATGGCGGCCGCCATCGACGCAATCAACGACGCTGTCCCCGGATACGGCGGTCTCTTCGACCCCGCGACCACCCCGGCCGAACTGCGTCGTGCGCTTGAAAGCCTGCTCGCGTCGGAACTCACCCGGCCGCCGATCCCCGAGTCAGCGAGTGAGACATTTGTCCTATACGTCGACGGCAGTTCACGTGGCAACCCCGGCCCCGCAGGGGCGGGCGCTGTCATCCTGGACGCTTCGGAGGACCAACTCGCGCGTCTCGGCCGACCCGTTGGCTCCCGAACGGGGAACAACACCGCCGAATACGTCGCCCTCCAGCTCGGGCTCTCCGAACTGTTAGCTCGCTACGAGCCACAGAAGCTGGAAGTCCGCATCGATTCGATGACGCTCATCCGGGACGTCTGGGGTGGCAACGACCCGACGGAACCGGGCGTCGACGTATACAGCGATGCCGTCGCAGCGGCACTTTCGAGCGTTCCGGAACACCAGTACACGCATCTGGCTGACAGCGATCCGAACCCCGCCGACGCACTGGCGACGGTGGGTGCCGATATCGCGGCGTTCGGACCGGGATAGACGGTGCACGAAATCCAGTAAGACGGTTTGAATTGAGCACCGGCTACTCGCCTCGAGCGTTCGCCTGGGCAGTCGCGACTACTGTCTGACCATACGAGATTCCGGCATCACCTGGTGGGATCTGGTCGGGCGAGAGAAACCGAAAGTTTCGATCCTCGACGACGTCACGGATACGGCGTGAAATAGCCACGTTGTGTGCAACACCACCGGTGACACCGATCCACGGAACGGCTCGTTCTCTCGCTGCCTGAACCGCAATTAGAGCCAGACCCTCCGCAAGAGCTGCCTGTGCTGTTGCCGCAACCGTAGCGGTCGAATAGCTCGTGTGAAGTCGATCAATATGCCGGACCAGCCGTGATGTCTCAATCACAGGTCTATCATCGTACAGGGCATAAGTTACTATCATTCCAGCATACTTATCTGCATCCCTATAACAGTGGCCAGTGTTTCCCTCGAGTTCGTGCTCGAGGCTGAGTGGAGTTCCACTTGCAGCGGTTGACTCTAGTTTGATGGCGGGCTCTCCCTGATACGTCCGTTCAGTACAGACCTCCAGCAGCGCACTGATCGCGTCAAGATATCGGCCAGCACTGCTCGTCAGTGGTGCATTGACACCTGCCTCGGCGCTCTTTCGGACCGTTGTCGCTTCCGTCTGCGAGAGCGGCGTCTGATCAGCTATCAGTTCGTCGACTCTCTCTGCGTCATTGAGCAGACTTGCGAGGGTTCGGGCTGGGTATCGTACAGCCGCCTCGCCGCCGGGAAGCCGGAACGGTTCGAGGCCACCAACTCGCTCGAATGAATTCCTCGTGACATCGAGCACCTCTCCGCCCCAGACCGTCCCATCCGGTCCGTACCCAGTCCCATCAATCGTGATAACGACCGCACGGTCACAGTCGTGTTCAGCGAGCAGTCCCGCTGCATGGGCGTGATGATGCTGGACCTGAATTGGATTCGTCGGTCCACTTGCCCCCGGTAGGTCGGATGCATACGACGTGGCCAGCCTCGAAGTGACGAATTCGGGGTGCAAATCGCAGGCAATTATCGCAGGATCGGTCCTGAACAACTCTTTCAGGTGTGCAATCGCCTGCTCAAGGAATGCTTCTGTACCGGGCCCATCGACATCCCCGAGATGCTGGGAGAGAACCACCTCGTCTTCGCGAGCGAGTGCGACTGTGGTATCGAATTCGGCGCCGAGTGCCAGCACTGCTGGACCGGTCTCCTGACGAGGGAGCGGTCGGGGAACCCATCCACGGGACCGCCTGAGGAACCGCCGACTATTGTCGACGACTCTGACGACGCTGTCGTCACACCGAGCAGCAATCTCACGGTCGTGCACTACAGCAGCATCGATTACGTCGGCCAACTCTTCGTAGATCACCTCGGTGGAGAGTGTCATCGGCTTGCCCGGGAGATTCGCACTCGTCATCACCAGTGGTTCATCAAGTTGGTCGAATAACAGGTGGTGTAACCCAGCATACGGGAGCATCACGCCGACAGTGTGAAGCCCGGGTGCGACGTCCCCTAGCCAGTCTCTATCTCGATTGAGCGCAGAGCCCCCCAGCGTCTCGAGGACGACGATGGGGCGTCGAACATCTGTCAACCACGGTCGCTCCTCCTGGCCGACTCGCGCGAACTGCTCGACCTGTTCGACCGACTTGGCCATGAGTGCGAACGGTTTTTCCGGTCGTCCGGTTCGCTCGCGGAGGTCCGAGACCGCGTCCTGATCGGTCGCTCGGCATGCCAGGTGCGTCCCCCCTATCCCTTTGATCGCGAGGATTTCACCAGCGTTGAGACGATAACCCGCTGCCGTGACCGCGTCAGTTCCAGTTGCTAGCTCCGTACGGTCATCACTTAAAAGCGAGAGAGATGGGCCACACGCTGGACAGGCGATTGTCTGGGCATGATATCGTCGATCACCTGGATCAGTATACTCCTTGTTGCAGCCCTCACACAGCGGGAAAGACTCCATCGTTGTCGTTGGGCGATCGTACGGTAGTGATTCGATAACAGTGTAGCGCGGCCCACAGTCGACACACGAGGTTGCCCAGTACTTGTAGTAACGTGAGTTGAGGTCGTGTACGTCCTCGAGACAGCCATCACAGATTCCGGTATCGGGAGGAATAGTTCCCGATCCGCCGTCCCCCTGTGTAGAGGAGACGATCTCGAACGTCTGGAATCGATCATTGGAGTCGTCTACTGGCTCGTGTGTCTCGATGTCGATCGATTCGACGACAGCGAGCGGTGGTGGCCGTTCGCGGACATCGTCGATGAACGCTTCGACGTCCTCTACAGTCCCCGCGATGGAGATTTTTACCCCGGCGTCGCCAGTGTTTCGCACTGTGCCGACGAGGTCGTGAGCAGTCGCCCGACGGTAAACGAACGGTCGGAAGCCAACCGCTTGAACGACTCCAGTAACGGTCAATTCGATATGGACTCGACCGTCGTTATGATCGGTCATGGGTGTATCGTTGAGGAGCGAATCCAGACACATCCACATTCTCGACCTCGATACACCTCCACACACTCAAATACGTGCGACAGGTGAGGGCTCTGTTTCCAGTAGAGTGTGATATCATGGGCGAGGACTAGTGTGTACTCTCGTCGCGATGACCGTGGTAATGCCCGTGGTCGGCCTCGAGTGCGCTGGCGAACTCGTCGATTCCGACGTTGCCTTTCGCGTCCGTTTCGAATACGGGAGTCTCAGGAGCAACGTTCTCGATATCTTTTCGGATTCGGGCGACGTCGGTGCCAACCACCTCAGCGACGTCAATCTTGTTGATCACGACTACATCGGCGGTCTGTACCAGCATCGGGTGTTTTCGGACGACGTCGTCGCCTTCGGTCGTACTGACGACGAGCACGCGGCGGTTCGCTCCCAGCGGGAAATCCGCTGGGCAAACCATATTTCCGACATTTTCCAGGTACAGTGTGTCGAGCTCTTCGAGGACAAACTGCTCCAACGCCTGCGAGACAAGTGTAGGGTCGAGGTGACACTCCTTGCCCGTATTAATGTTCTCGACCTGAACACCATGCGAACGGAGTCGGGTCGCATCGTCTTTCCCGGCGACGTCCCCAACCACTGCGCCGATTGTCTCGTCATCGGAGGCACGTTCGATCAACCGCTCGATTAGCATCGTCTTTCCGCCACCTGTCGAGCCGGCAAACTCGACGCAAAAGACGTCGTTATCGTGTGAAAGTGTCTCGTGTACCTCGCCAGCCCGTGCACGAACGGCCTCAAGCACGTCGGCTTCGACGTCAGTGATCGATTCTTCGTGGTCGTGATGGTGCTCGTGACCAAATCGGTGTGCTCTCACTGTATCGATGAGTGATTCGAAGGGATCACTCAGTGCTGCCAGTGACTCGAGGGTTCGGTTCGACGGTCGGACGGACGTAGCGTTTGTGTAGGGTGTCATAATTGTTCGTTCTCGGTTGTCTGTGTATCGGCGTCCGGAAGTGCGACTTTCGAGAGTCGGCACTCCCGACCCCGAACGAGGGTCATTCGCTCGTTGCAGTTTGGACATTTCACGTTGGGCGCGTAGGTGAGCGTGTCCTCGAGTGTCGTTGGTTCCCCCTCCCAGCCACAGTCACATCGCGCGAGCGGTGTGATAGTCTCAATCTCGATAGCTGCGGCGGCAGCCGGGGTGCCGTCCGTGGCAAGTTCGATGCAGAATCGAAGTTGATCTGGGTTGACGTGTGTGGCTACACCGATCTCGAGGGTGAGTCGTTCGATCGTTTCTGCACCGTGTTCGTCAGCCACGAGTATAGCGCGGTCGACGATTGCCGTTGCGACACTGAGTTCGTGCATCGTGGGTAAGTGCGGTGGTGTGTTCAACAGATTCGAGGCAGCGCTTCACCGGTCGGTTCGCTCAGGTAGCGGTTTCCGAATCCAGTGTCGAGGACAACTCGGCCCGGGTGGTCACTGATCACTTGACCGATGATTGCTGCGTTTGAGCCGAGTGGCTGTTCCCGAAGGGCTGCGAGGACCGAATCGGCGTCGTCGGAATGGACGCCGAAGACGACCTTGCCCTCGTTTGCAACCGACAGTGGATCGATACCGAGCACTTCACCAGCCGACGCGATCGCGTCGTCGACGGGGATCGCCTGTTCTTCGATCTCGAGTCCGACCCCGGCTTTCTCGGCCATCTCGTTGAGTGCCGTTGCCAGCCCACCGCGCGTCGGGTCCGTCATCGCAGTCACGCGTCCGGCGTCGGTCGCCGCCGCGACGAGACCGTTGATCGGTGCGACGTCGCTCTCGAGGTTGGCCCCGAAGTCGAACCCCTCCCGCTCGGCGAGCAGTGCAATGCCGTGGTCGCCGACCGTCCCACTCAGGACGATCGCGTCCCCCGGGGAGAGGCCAGCGCCCGTTACGACCTCAGACGTTGGGATCGTTCCCACTCCTGTCGTGTTGAGCACTATCCCGTCGAGTTCGCCCGCCCCCATCACCTTCGTGTCGCCCGTGGTGATGTCGACGCCGGCTTCGACAGCCGACTCGCGCATCGACTCCAGGAAGCGATCGAGTTCGGCGGTGGGCGTTCCTTCCTCGACGACGAGCCCACACGTCAGTGCGAGTGGGTCGGTTACGCCCATCACTGCGAGATCGTTGACTGTCCCCGCTACCGACAGACGGCCGATGTCCCCACCAGGGAACGTTGGCGGAGTCACGATGTGGCTGTCGGTCGTGAGGACGATCGAGATGTCTGTTCCGGGGAGGGGATGTACAGAGCCATCGTCGAGCGCCGCTAGGCCCACGGCGCCGGCTGTGTCCGCACTCGAGCCGTCGGCGAACCTCGAGACCGCCAGCGTGTCGACGAGTGATCGCATCGCTTCGCCGCCCGCGCCGTGGGCAAGCGTTACGACGTCGTCTTGGTTGGCCGTCGACTGACCTGTCGACGCGATGTCCGAGTGGGTGTCGGCGCGCGGTTCGCTGGGTCGGTTGTCAGCCGTGGTGTGGTTGTTTCGTGTCATCTCAGAGGTCGGGCCGTCCGCCGTATTCCAGCCAGATTTTGCACGTTCCCTCGCTACTCACCATACACGCGCCGACGGGGTTCGACGGCGTACACTCCTCGCCGAACAGCGCACACTCGTCCGGATCGGCCGTCCCTGCCATGATATCTCCGCAGAGACACTGCTCCGTCAGCGGATCTGCGTTCCCAGTGGCTGGCTCGATGTCGAATCGGTCACGGGCATCGTACTCGGCGTACGCTTCATGTAGGACGAGGTTCGCATCCGGAATCTCGGTGATCCCTCGCCACTCGCCGGCGGTCGTCTCGAACACCTCCCACATCGTCTCCAGGGCAGCCGTGTTCCCCTCCCGGCTCACACACCGCGGATAGGCGTTTTCGAGCCCGGCGGTGTCGTCTCGAACGTACTCGAGCAGCCGTTCGACCCCCAGGAGCACGTCGAGCGGTTCGAAGCCGCCGACGACGACCGGCACCTCGTACTCCTCGACGAACGTTTCGAACAGCCCGTACCCCGTGATCGTCGCTGCATGACCGGCCGCGAGGAAGCCGTCGATGTCGGTGTCGGGCAACTCGGCGACGACCGCCATCGCGGGCGGGACGTACTTGTGTGCCGACAGCACCGACAGGTTCTCCGGCGGGTCGCCCACGAGTATTGCGGCCGTCGGGGCAGCGGTCGTCTCGAAGCCCGTGGCAAAGAAGACGACCTCACGGTCGGGTGTCGCGTCGGCTAGGTCGACGACTTCGCTCGCGGAGTAGACGATTTCGACGTCGGCTCCCGCTGCGCTGGCATCTGCGAGGCTCCGGTTCGTGCCCGGGACCCGGTACATGTCGCCGTAGGTCGCTACGATTGCGCCATCCTCGGCGAGTGCGACGGCCTCGTCGACTTCGGGCATGTTCGTGACACAGACTGGACAGCCCGGGCCCATTCGGACGGTCACTCCGTCGGGGAGCATACTTCTGAGGCCGAACTTTGCGATCGCCTGCTCGTGCGATCCACAGACGTGCATCAGGTTCACCTGGCCGTCGATCTCACCGACCACGTCGTCGATCCTGGCGGCCAGTTCCCTGGCTGCCTCGGGGTCACGAAACTGCAGTGCGGCGTCAGTCATCATCGGGTTCCTCCGTCTCAGCGTCGGGGGCCGTCGGGCTCGGTTCTCGCGTGCCCTCGCTGGTCGGTCGGCGGCCCGCTGTCGGCGGGTCGGTGCTCGCGGAGCCGACTCGTCGCGCCCCGGGATCGGGCGTAACCGACGGTCCCCGCTCGGTGACGGCCGCCGGTCGCTCGCCGAACTCGAGAACCGCATCCGTCGCGCCGAGCTCCTCGAGCGCCTCGTCTTCGTCGCCCTCGAGGAACGACTCGTAGATCGCGATCGTCTCCTCGACCTCGTCGTCGGGGATCTTTCGGATGGCGAAGCCGGCGTGATTCAGGACGTAATCTCCCGTCTCGACCGTCTCGCCGACGATATCGAGGCGGACGGTCTTTTCGACGTTCCAGAACTTCGCGCGGGCTTCGTGGCCGTCGATCTCGAGGATCTCGCCCGGGATGCCAAGACACATCAGTCGGTCACCTCCTCGTTCGTCGCGCCGGCGTCGCTTGACTCGCTGACAGACCCGTCGGCCCCGTCTCCGGCGGCTTCGGTTCGCACGGTCACGTTCCACGGGTCGCTCCCGAGCAACCGATCGGGGCGGAGCTGTCCGGTGACGTGATGCCCCCGGGATTCATGCACCTCGATCGCCGTGCGCTCGATCCGCCGGTCACAGTCGGTACAGTACCAGACGGCTCTCATGCGTCCATCACCTCACGTTCGAGGGTCTCCTCACCGGCTCCCTCGAGGTGTACCGGATCGAGTCTCGGATCGGTGGCGACGATCATCTCGATCAGCTTCGGGATCGCCAGCTCGACTGGCTCTGAAAGACCGAACCCGGTTTGAAGCGAGCCAGGCTCGACGCCGAGGATCAACACGTCGTCCGGAAGCTCGTAGACGTCTCGAGCGAAACAGAGCGCCTCGGTGAACGAGACGTCGTGCATCGTCATGTCGGGGATCGGACCCTCGAAGCCACCCTCTCTGCACCGATACTGGTGGACGGTGCCCGGGTCGGCGCCGGTTTCGATCGCATCGACGACGATGGCTCGCTCGCACCCGCTCATCGCCTCGAGGGCCAAAAAGCCGGTCGTCCCCGCATTGACCAGTCGAACGCCCGGCGGCGGCATCTCCGGGAGCGAGTCCATCGCTGCAACGAGCCGGGGTCCAACACCGTCGTCGGTGACCAGTTCGTTCCCGATACCGACGATCGCTAGCTCTCCCGTAGGTCCGTGGTCGGCCGCGTCGTTCGACCGGTGGGGCTCCTCAGTCATCGTCGGTCCCCTCCGTGGGCGGCGCGTCACTGCTGTCTTCGATGGGGGCCGGCCGGGTGTCGTCGTCGACGCTCCACGCCTCGACGGTGCCGGTTACCATCGAGCGGAGGAAATCGACGTTGCTCGGCATCACCGCGAAGTAGACGTGGACGGCGACCGCAGCGAGCACCCAGAACGTCGCCAGCAGATGCAACTGGAGCATCGTCTCGTAGGGCAGCCAGCCAGCCATGAACCCGAGGGTTGCGAGCCACCAGACGGGGTCGGTCGCGAGGTCGGCCCACAGCGCGAAGCCGGTCAGCGAGAGAGCGATCACGAAGAACCACGTGACGTACCAGAAGACCGTCTGCATCGGGTGGTAGCCGACCCACTCACCGTCGTCCTCGTCGTAGGTTCGTCGCGCCTGCTTGTATCCCGGGATGTACCGCAAGACGCCGAGGAACGAGAGCGTGATGACGACCTGCTCTTTGAGCTGTTGTGGGGTCACGAGCAGCCGGTGGCCGTCGGCAAACTTGTGGTACATCGGGAAGACGAGCAACGCGACGACGGCGAGCGTGACGCCTCCCCAAGTGTGCAGATAGAACGACACCTGGTAGCCATCCCAGATCCCGGCGTTCAACGGGCCGTACCAGCCGGTCCAGAAGAGAAAGCCGGTGCCGGCGACGACGGCCATCAACAGGACCAGCGTCCAGTGGGAGACGATCGAGCCGAACCCCCAGCGACGGACCGTCTCTTGGTCGTCTTTCTCGAGTGTCACGTACGGTTCGTAGCGTTCAGCCAACTCCCACCAGAGCGTTGCTGGCGACGAGCCGCCTGGAAGCCGTACGACCCGACCGACGCGGTCGTCTGCGTCGCTCCCGTGAGGCCCGGTCGACTCACCCCCGTCCGGCCGGACCGGATCGGACCGGTCAGACGGAGAGTCCGAGGGCGGTGCCGGTCGATCACTCATGATCGCTCACTGGAGCATCTCCAATCGGGCAGCTACCGACACCGCCGTCGAGTCCCGGCTGTGCCGGCTCGATCACGGTCTCGTAGTCTGCGTCCGGGCTTCGGACGTGCACCGCACAGGCCAGGCACGGATCGAACGATCGGATGGTCCGCATCACTCCCAGCGGGTGTTCGACGTCCTCGACAGGATCACCGACGACCGCCTCCTCGAGGATGCTCGGCTGCCCATCGCCGTCCCGTGGACCGATGTTCCACAACGTGGGCGTGATGATTTGGTACCGTTCGATCGTCCCCGCTTCGACATCCACGTAATGTGACAGCGCGCCTCGAGACGGCTCGAACAGGCCGACGCCCTCTCCAGTGAACTCATCCGGGAAGTCCGCCATGAACGGATCGGCGGGGTCGATCGCATCCAGCCACTCGAGGACCTGATCGCGGACGACGAGCGTCTCCTGTGCGCGTGCGATGAGTCGATTCAGGGTATTGCTCTCGGTTGCGCCGCCACCGAGTGTGTCGCGCAGGTCGAACGGATCGAGGTCAGCGATGACGAGCCGTGCCAGTGGCCCGACCTCCATCGACTGCCCGTCGAACCGCGGTGCCTTCCCCCACGAGTACGCCTCGTCTTTGTCCAGGTCTGGCTCTGGCGGCTGGGCTTCGGTCGGCGGGCCACCCGACTCGTCTGTGTACCACGAATACTCGGTGTCTTCGGTGATCCCCTCGACGATCTCCGCTTTGCTCAACAGCTCGACCTCCCCGTCACGATAGACGCCTCGAGGCAGGAACAACTCCTCTGTCTCGGGGTCTTCGAAGATGCCGTTGCTGTAATACCGGTTCGGACCGGCGCCGATGTCGGCCGCCCCAAGCTCGGCTGCCCCGACGAGGATCGAGACTACATCGTGGAGCCCCTCACCGAGGTCGGGGTCGAACTCGCCGTTCTGTACGTTCTCGAGCACCTCCGGCACCGCCTCGGTCGGGCCGAGCCACTCGCTCACCTCACGAACGCGTGATTTCACCTGCTCGATCGTCGAGGCGTCGGGGTTCGTGGCTAACCCACCCGGGATGTAGCCAACCGGGTGCGGTGCGCGACCGCCGAACTCCGTCAACGCCTTCATCAGTTGCCGCTGGTTCTCGAGTGCGCCCTGATACCCCTCGCCCTCGAGCGGATCGAGCCTGTCGAAGCCGGTGTCTGCGACGGCATCGCTGTAATCCGGCCCCACGAGGGCGAACAAGTGGATTGCGTGATTCCACAGGTAGAAGATGCCCTCCGCTGCGTCGCGTAACAGGACGGCGTTTCGTGGCGGGCCGTCGAACGCGCCGGCGTTCATCGCGGCGTCCTCGGCGGCTTTCGATGAACAGAGGCGGTGACAGAGGAAACAGACGCCACAGACCATCCCGGTGATCTGTGCGGCATCCCGTGGCGTCCGCCCGATCGTGATGATCTCGGCTCCGCGGAACATCTTCATCTGGCTGTTCGCCTCGACGACCTGGCCGTCTTCGACCTCCAGCGTCGTTCCGTGGTGGCCTTCGATGCGAGTCGTTGGATCGATCGTTACTTCGACCATGATTCTCAGTCCTCCGTATCGCCGTCAGTCGGTTCGGCCGACGACTCGGGCGACGCTTCAGCGGCCGCCTCGGCGTCTTCGTCGCCGTCGAACGAGCCGTAGCCCGTCGCCTTTCGAACAGCGTGGGCGCCGATGCCGACACCAGCAGCGGCGACCCCAGCCCACCCGGCCTGTTCAGCGGTGATGGAGCCGAAAAGCGACTGCCGTTCGACCTCTTCGCCCATCGGGGCGAACCGATCCCAGAACCCCGGTTCCATACAGCCGATACACGGCGAACCGACGTTGAGACAGACGCTCGTCCCATCGTTCCACAGCCTGGTCTGGTCGTCACAGCGGGTGTAGGGGCCCGCACAGCCGATCTTAATCAGGCACCCCTCATCCCCGGGCGTCTCGGCGAACTCACCGCGGTCGAAATACCCCCGAAGCGGACAGTTGTCGTGTACGAGCGGTTCGTAGAACGGTTTCGGCCGGTTGTACGCGTCTAGTTCCGGTACGTGACCGTTGAGGACGGTCGCGATCGTCAACAGCACGTAATCCGGGTGGACGGGACAGCCGGCGAGATTGATCACCGGCAGGCCCGCACCCGAGGTGAAATCAGGGCCGAGCACGCCGCGCTCGGTTCGCTGTTCGAACTGGAGTCCGCGCGCACCGGTAACGTTGGCCCCCAGATCGTAGAGATTGCGTTTGTTCTCCGCTGCGGGCCAGCCGCCGAACGACGCACAGTTCCCCACTGCGAGTACGTACTCCGATTCAGGGGCCAGCTCCTGTACCCAATCGACCAGGGGTTTGCTCTCGCCGTCGGGGGTCTGGCCGACCGTCGCTGCCTCCGGGATATCGACCGGGATCGATCCTTCGACGATCAGTACGTCCGGTGAGTCACTCATCGCGTCGATCGCTACCTCACCCGCTTCAGGCATTATCGTAGGATGGAACGTAACCTCGAGTCTGAACTCGCTCAACACCTCCTCGAGGGTGGGGTACTGACCTTGGAGAACCGAAATCGTACATCCGGTGCAGGCCTGTCCCTGTAACCAGACGACTTCCAGATCTCCGTCGGTTGCTTGCTCAAGTGCGACTCCAATTTCGGTGCTATACTGTGTAATGATCGTTCCCGCAGCTGCCCCTGCAGCAAGCTGCAGGAAATTTCGGCGTGATGACGACGGACCTCGTGATCCGTCGGCCTCGCTTGCCTGCGAGACTGATTCTGGTTCTGGTAGTGACATCGTTCATTTGTGTTGTGTGTGGAGTGGTTGTCGTTTTGGACCACAGTTAGTTGACCGGCAACCGTTTCACATCGGGGTCATGTGTCGTGACACGACCGGCCACCGACACAGAGCCCTACCGTCCAACCAAAGTTCGGGCGATCGGTCCGTTGATGATCGAAGGACCCCCACTGTCTGCCCCAACCTATCCACAGTGTTTAGAACATAAACCAAATTAAGACAATAATGTGGCTCTTGACGTGATTAGGTTTTATATATTGACGCCTGTTAATTCAGCGCCGCATTGAGTACACTACTCAGACATATTTCGAACAACGAATGTCCGCTCGCGATTCGACCCCGCAAAAACAATCAATGCGGCCTATGATCGTCTGTTGGCAATGCCCGCTCTGGCACGACGATTTTTCGGCCGTTGTGGGTCGTGACAGTCACATCCACGCCGTAGACGTTGCGTATCGTCTCCGGAGTCAGGATATCCGGATCGCCCGCGGCGGCGATCCGACCCTCGTGAAGCATCGCGAGCCGATCGCAGTAGCGGGCCGCGAGGTTCAGGTCGTGTATCGTGATGACCGCCGTCCGGTCGGCCGTCGTTTGCTCACGAATGAGCTCGAGAACCTCGAGCTGGTGGCGAACATCGAGGCTGCTCGTCGGCTCGTCGAACAACAGGAGCGGTGCCTCCTGGACGAGCGCTCGACCGATGAGGACTTTCTGTCGCTGGCCACCGCTGAGTTCGTCGATCGGTCGGAGCGTGTACGCCTCGAGACCGAGTCTGTCGATGACCTCGGCGACGACGTCACGATCCTCCTCAGTGGGTCGCCACCCGACGTGGGGCTTTCGACCGAGCAGAATCGTATCGAAGACCGTCGCGGGGAACGCGCTTCGTTCTTCCTGGGGCACGTAGCCAACCCGACGAGCGATTTCGGTCCGACGCAGCTCATCGAGTGCGTCGCCATCGACGAAGACGGCGCCACTGTCCGGCTCGAGTAAGCGATCGAGACACCGCAACAGCGTGCTTTTGCCCGATCCGTTGGGGCCGACGATGCCGAGCACCTCCCCACGGCCGACCTCGAGTGTCACTCCGTCGAGGACCGGCTCGCTCTCGTAGGCGAACGTTACATCGAGCACCTCCAGTCTGACAGTCGGCGTCTCTCGAGGCGCGGACGTCCGATCGTCCCGGTCAGCGGTTCTCTCTGAGGTGGTCATAGCTTGCGTCTGGGGTTCGTGATTCCGGTCGTGGGTGCGATCGATCAGGGAGGCGCAGCCGCCGGCCGACGCAGCCGTTGTCGGTCACCAGTACTCCCTCCGTGTGATCACGAGATACAGAAACAGCGGTGCGCCGAGAAACGACGTCAGGATGCCCACTGGGAGCACGACTGGGTCGAATACCGTCCGGGCGATCGTATCCGATGCGAGCAACAGGACGGCGCCGACCAGCACCGACCCCGGGAGCAAGAACCGTTCATCGCCGCCGATAACCTTCCGAACGATGTGCGGGACGACCAGCCCGACGAAGCCGATAATTCCGACGAAAGAGATGATGAACGCCGTCACGAGCGAGGCGATCACCATCCCGCGGATCCGCAGCTGCTCGACGTCGACGCCGAGACTCCGAGCGGTTTCGTCGCCGGCGTTCATCGCAGTGTAGCTCCAGCCGTTGTAGACGAAGTAGACCGTCCCGAGCGCGGTTACGACCGTCATGAGCCCAAGATCGGTCCAGGTCGCCCGCCCCACGTCACCGAAGGTCCAGTAGACGATCGCTGCGACCTCGACGTCCTGGGCGAAGTACTGCACGAGCGACAGCGACGCGGTAAACAGTGACCCGAGCGCAACGCCCGTCAGGATCAACGTCTCAGGTGATGCTCGCGTATACTTGACCAGCAGCAGAATAACGCCGGTCGAGACGAGCGACCAGCCGAACGCCGAGAGGGTGACGACGTAGGGATTCCCGATGACCGGGGTGGCGTCGCTTCCGGTGGTCGATCCAACGCCGAAAAACACGATCGCGAACGCCGCGCCGAACGCCGCGGCCTGGGAGATGCCGAGAGTGAACGGTGAGCCGAGTGGGTTGCGAAGGACGTTCTGCATCGCCACCCCAGCGATCGAGAGGCCCGCTCCGGCAACGATCGCAGCGAGCACCTGTGGCAACCGCACTCCCCTGACGATCGTGACCGTGGTTGGATCTCCACGGCCGATGAGACCGTCGACGACCTCGGAGAGATTCAACGAGGTTGGACCGGCCGCGATTGCGAGGAGTGCAGTACCGACCAGGAGACCACTGCTGATGAGGATGAACACCAGCTTGCGTCCGACGAACCGGTCGTACGTGGGACGGACCGTGTCGATCGTCATCGGGTACTCACGTCCAGGTCGACCCTTCCGAACCCCCCGTGAATCGCGACGAGCTCGTCGTAGATCGGTCTCCCGAGGATCGCCTCGTAGATCTCGTCGGCACGCCTCTCGATTTCGACGTCGGCGAACGCCTCCGGGTAGAGAAGTGAGCCGACGTAGTAGGCGCTTGCGAGTGCGCTGCTGTGGTTCACCCCGTACTGTGCGTGCGGGACCAACCCGTAAACCTCGCCTTCACTGACGGCGGTCAACTCCCGGTAAGAGGGCGTCCCGGCGAGCTCCGCTTCGATCAACTCGACGTTCGTCCGGTCGACGACGATCAGGTCTGGATCCCACTGTAGGAGTTGTTCGGGACTGATCGTCACGTGTACGACGTCGTTCTCCCCGACTTCCGCAGCAACGTTGTCCACCTCGCCCAGCAGCTCGAACGGCTCGAAACGTGGCCGCGTCGATTCGAGTCCCTGCCCACCCTGGAAGCTAATCCCAGTCGCGTAGATGCGCTCTGAGTCGGTCGTCGCTGCGTTCTCGACGCGGTCGCGGAGATCCTCCCGGACCGACTCGAGGAACGCGTTGAGTTCTGATACACGGTCACCCCGATCGAGTGCCTTACCTGTGGTTTCCCAGACGGCCTGGAGTGACGGTTCGTCGACGTCGATCAACTGGCCCGCCGTGAGTCCAACGACTGGGAGGCCGGTTCGATCGGCGAGCGTTTCGACCGCCTCCGTACTGCCAGTCGAACAGATCAGGTCGGGTTCGAGGGCGACGATCTGTTCGAAGTCGCCCCCATCCCCGCCGATGACCTCGAGTTCGGAAAGCGACGGTGTCGCAAGATTGTAGGGCACTTCCTGGCGCCATTCGAGCTCGTCGCGTTCGACACCCACCACCAGGTCAGCCGCCCCGAGTTGGACGACGAGTCGGAGACACCCCGGCCCAACTGCGACGATTCTATCTAGTGATTCCGGGATCGAAACTGATCGACCCGCCAGATCCACAAGAGTTTTTCCGCTAGTGGCCGCCGAACTGTCAAAACAACCAGCAGAGGCAACGACAAGCGAAGACCCCACCGCGCCGAGAATTGACCGACGATGCATATCAGTTATGACACTCCTCGTTAAGTAATACTTGTATCTGAAATATGGCGGTATTATTAGTGGTTCCTGTCAAACGCCCTAGGTTGGCGTAAATTATCATCGGAATGGAAACCTATTTTCCAGGTTAGTGATTTATTTCCAAGATTGTCTCGCATATAACCGAGCCCTCCCTACTTCGCCTGATGTGGGACTCACCGTCAGTTGTCGCCGGGGAGGAAGGTCACTCCTCGTCCGTACCGAATGATCTTCGAGGTCAACATCCCCACCAGTCTGGGTCCGGGCTACTGCGGCCCGTGATACCGACGACTTGGGCGACGGTATCACAAGATAGTAGCATTGTACCCATCGAAAGAGTGTATCGAGTTATTGAGTCAGAGAGCCAACTTCTTGTTGTTTGTTTCCTACTATGTCGACTTCCTCCCCGGCTTACTCGCTTCGTGCTTCCGACTAGTCGGTAGACCTCACTCCTTGGGGCCGAGGGCTCCGCCTCGAAATTGCTGAAATCTCAGTGGGACAGGAGTTCGTTGTCCTCGTTAGGATTGAGGAGTTTTGCCTCAGCTTTCCGGAGATGCTCGAGTAACGTTGTCTTTGCGAGGCCGACCTCTTCGGCGAGCTCATTCGTCGTAATCTCTCGGGGCCAAGCGTAATAGTCGTGTTCGCAGGCGAGTTCAAAAATTTCTCGCTGACGGTTCGAGAGTGTGTCGACCCGGCGCAGAACGTGCCTCGACTGCACGCCATGTGTATATATTTTCGTCACGTCAATCGTCGCGTCGGATGCGTCACGAACCCCGTCCAGACGTTCGCGCAGACACGTACGATCGGTTTCATTGACGAACACTGGCCAGTGTTCTCGACCATCGCGGACTCGAACAGGCGCATCTTGAACGAAGCCTTTGGACGCGAGGGCGTCGCTGATTGTGTGTTTTGGATCGTACTCGACGAACAGCTCCGTTGTCACACTACCCGGAACCGGCCCACGATAGTCGAACTCGTGCCGGCGTTTCATCTCGATGACCGACGAAGTGAGACCCGACTTCCGAGTTGCTTCGATGAGATCCTCAATTGAGCCAGCGGAATCAGCATACGCGGTAAAATGTCCCTTGACCTTTCCGTCGGTCGACTGGTAGACGGTGTGTGCAATCAAGTTCGCATCAGTTGCCTCGGTTACCTCGAGCGTCCAGCAGTTTGGATGCCAGATCTCGAGCGTGAGTCGGACCCCCCGAGAGGGGTGTTCGTCTAGCTCGCCCATGCCAATGGCATGTGTTGTTCTACCATAATAACTCGTCCGATTGTTTACCCGCGTCTAACTCGTGTATGGACGATTTACTCGTGGCGTGATAGCGTTCAAGACGTATACCCCCGTCTTCCAGTGAGTGACGAGTGTTTCGACGCTCTGTCGGATCCGAGGAGCGAACAGGCGGGGTCGAGCGGACAACTCGGTCACGGACCACGGACAGTGGATGACGGATTCTTCCCGCAAGCGTTTTTGTGTGACTGCGTGTAGCACGGGATGCTACAGAAGCGGTGAGGCGCCGGCCCCGGTCCACGAGGGGCGGGGAACCAGCGATGGTTCCTACGGTGATTATACGAATCCCGATGAGGTGGTTCGAGAGAGCGGAACCCCCTCGGCTCACGAAAGGTGCCAAGTACCTTTCGAACGACCCCGTTGACCCGGACACAGCCCTACACAGGAGAGAAAACGAGATTTTTCCCGGGTTCGAGCGAGAGCCAAGCTCTCGTGGACCGTTAAAAGACTGTGTCTTCCGAGCTGCTGCCGATTTCACTTGAGTACGGGTTGGAACCTCAAGCGCCACGCTCGGCGGAGATCCAAGAGCCGGGTTTCATGCCCGTCAGGGGGTAGAGGTGGTCAATCCCGTAATGAAAATCCGAGAAGGTCGTCGCGTTCATCGCATAAGAACGTATGACGTCCCGTTATGTGTGCTGTGCCCGAAACTTCGGGGGTCGTTACGGTAATCCCCTCGCTAGAGGTCGACTCGAGAATCCGACCGGTAAATCCAGTGCCAATTACACTCTCATATCGGTAGGGCTCGTCGACGGCCAGTTCGTTGGCGTCGTGCAACAGCGTCATCTTCGCGCATGTTCCGGTCCCACAGGGTGACCGATCGATCTGCCCCTCCCCAAAGACGACGACGTTTCGGTCGGGACCGTCACGATGCTCGTAGAACTCGACAATCGAGATGTGGTGGGGCCGACCGGTTTGTGGGTGTCGGATATTAAGTGCGTCGTTCGCTTTTTGACGTATTTCGAGGCCGTACTCTACGAACGTGTCGACATGCCCTGGATCAACCGACATGCCGACCTCGTTGACATTGACCAGTGCAAAGACGTTACCAGCAAATACCACATCGAGTGAGATTGTGTGTGTCTCGTGTCCACTGGTGAACGTGAGAGTCAGTGTGTCGTAGACGAACGAATCGACGTTCCGAATAGCGACCTCGGCCACGCGGCCGTCAATGATGCTAGGTCGAGCTCGTACCAGTCCAGCGGGCGTCTCGACGATAATCGTCGGCTTCTCTTCGAGCTGGCCCGTTTCGAGCAGTGCCGTTACGGCACCAATCGTTCCGTGACCGCACATATCGAGGTAGCCACGACTGTCCATAAAAAACAGTCCGAGGTCGGCCTCGGCGCTCGCTGGGTCCACCGGGACCGCACCGAACATGTCGTCGTGGCCGCGGGGCTCACACATCAGTAGTTCCCGAAGCCAGTCCTGGCTCTCGGCAAACCGATCACGCTGGTCGGCAACGCTTCCACCACGGATCTGAGAACGGTCAAAACCGCCCGTGACGATCCGGGTGGGTTCACCCGCAGTGTGTGTATCGAGCGTGTCCACGAACGTCTCAATTTGTATCATCGAAGCTGGTGAGGGGTGATAGTTACAATCGCTCGAGCGATTCGACCTCGTCATCACTCCAATCATAGAAGCGATGATCGGCACTCTTGAGGACGTCAACGCATTCGTTGTACTGCTCGCGAGCGACCTCGACGTCGGGATCGTCGGGTCGTGAGTGAATCCATTCACGCAGATCCTCGAGTGCGTTCGGCGAATAGGTGTCTATCCGACGCTGATCCTCGACGATCGAGATCTTCTTTTCTTCCTGCCTGAACGTTCGGATCATCGCCCAGCTCGCGACGCCCCAGAACATGACCACTGCAACACCCATGCCGATCCACGTCTCGGCGGTGAGTACCTCTGACATCAGTCGTCACCCCCGGTGGGTTCCGCAGTGGTGGGTGCTTCGCGATTCCCCTCGACGTACTTCATCACGGCGAAGCTCACGATGGGCACGAGGACGATGACAACCATACCAGCGATCATGATGTCCGCACCGTAGAAGTCGATCGCGAACGCGACCATGATCGCGGCCATCACGACCGGCACGACGTACTTCACAGCGACGTTCCACCAGCGGCCGACGTAGATACCACTGTTCTGGTTCACGGAGAGCACGCGGAGTTTCTCAGGGCCCATGAACCAGCCGACAGCGATCAGAATCGCAATCGTTGCCAGGGGCAGCCCCCAAAGGGCAAACGTGTCATCACCAAACTCGAGTATGTCCGGCGAGTACGCACTCGGGATTCCGATGAGCCAGATCAGCCCGCACACGGCTAAGACGGCCTTGCCGCGAGAGAGACGGGTCTCCTCAGCAACAGTGGTGACACCGACTTCCGTGATGACGAGCCCAGAGGTGATCGCTGCGAGGAAGAATCCGGTGAAAAAGACGATCGCCCAGAGACCACCGGCAGACATCTCCATGAATACCTGCGGCAGCGCTTCAAAAGTCAGACCGGCTCCCGTCGCTGGGTCGACACCGAAGGCGAAGACCAGTGGGAAGATGGCGAACGCTGCCAGCACACCGATCGACGCTTCGCCAACAGCAGTGAAGACGCCCCCGCCGAGTGGGACGTCGTCGTACTCACGGAGGTAACTCCCGACTGTGATCGCAATGCCCCACCCGAGCCCGGTCGAGAACAGTGCTTGAGCAAGCGCTTCTTGCCAAGTTGAGGCCATAAGCAAGAACTCCCATTCGACGTTGAACGTGAACGCGAGTCCCTCGCTTGCACCAGGCAGAGTCAGCGCACGAATTGCGATGGCAGCGAGCGCAATCACCAACGCTGGAACAGCGTAGACGACGACGCGTTCAACGCCCTTGGTGATACCGAGATAGAGGATGGCTGCGATCAGCCCCATAACCACGGTGTGTAACGCAAACATCGTCAGTGGATCGGCAAAAAGGTCACCAAGGAACGCCCCTGCCTCGAATTCGGCGCCGGTGAACGTGAACATGAACGAGTGGAGCATGTAGTACAGCGTCCATCCGATTACCGGCGAGTAATAGCTCATCAGGGCGATGTTGACGATGATAACGATCAAGCCAAGTCCGACCGCCGTCCCGCTTCCAGTCGCCTCGCGAATCGAGCCGATTACTCCCTTCCCCGCATACCGACCGAGTGCCACCTCGGCTATCAACCCGGGGATCATGATCAAGAACAATAAGATGAGGAACGCCAGGATGAACGCCCCGCCACCGTTTTCGCCGGTGACGAACGGGAATCTCCAGATATTGCCGACACCCACCATCGCCCCGATCATGGCCATCAGGAAACCAAACCGGGTCCCCCACTCCGCTCTTGCAGTCTTTGCACTCTCATTTGACATGCGTTATCATAGCAATGTTCTGAACGAACGGGTATAGAAAGCGCTCCGACTATAGTCGGGGTTCGGTCACCGCGATTATTCGAAATAGAAAACCACTGGTGACGCCATCTCTTTGCCTGCCTCTGGCATCGATAGTGGTGGACTCGAGTTTCACTGGTTCGACAGATAAAAAAGTCTAAACTCAAGTAACCGTGACAGTGAGTGATTCATCAAGTCGGACGTGGATGTCCTCGCCGTCCGGGACTGGGATGGTATACTCAATCACGACCGGATCTCGGTTGACGTATCGGGAGGGCCAATCCGGAGGACTTGCGAGGGCGCCCCAGGTTTGATTGGTCACGTTCCGGCCACGCTCGTACATAACTGCGATCACGTGGGGATCAGTGGCAACCACGATGGCTGGAAATGTCATCAGCGACCGGTCGCAGATGTCACATGAAACAGCCAAGAATTCGTCGGTTGTTCGTTCACAACACTCACACACCTGCTCAGCGTTCAGTTCGTGATCGAGACAGATTTCGAGAGTTTCCGTTGTCGTTGTTGCACCACACTCTGGGCAGATTCCAGCTGCAAACGATCGATGAACCTGTAATCCAAGTTGGAACGCAACTGCAAAGATCTCGAACGGTTCCCGATCTTGAACACTGGCCGGTGACACCTCGAATCCGGCCAGCGTCCCATCTGGAAGGGTATCGTCCTGTACGAATGCGCCTGGACACTCGAGACAGCGGATGAACAGCCAGTCGTCGTCTAACGAGATTGCGGACGTCCCACCACAGTAGGGACAGGGCTCCTCGAGTGGGATCGTTTCGAACTGCATTTCTTCCGAGATATTCCCTGCACTGACAGCTCGAACGATTCGGACACCGGCCTGCCTGATACGATACCCGCCATCAACTCGCTGAACGAATCCGGCATCACGGAGCGATCGAAGGTGGTAGTTGAAGTTTCCCGAATCGCGCGTAAAATCCTCACTCAATCGCTCACTAACCCGGTTCGCAAGTTCGCCGTAAGCGAGAGGCTTGGCCGCAAAGGTGTCGGCTTCCTGTGCGTCACTAAGGACATAAAGAACGGCCAGTCGGAGTTCGTGACTGAGTACTTGAAACACATCGTCCGGCAAATCATCACTAGAGTTATCGGTCATGGTTATGGTATGCTGTGTGAGTACAGGTTGTTATCTCGTGGAATCGGAAGATCATCACAGTCAAAACAGCGGTGCAATCGTTTCATGTCGAATTGATGTCCCACTGATAGCAACTGAGAGGCTCATTTCACCAACTCCGGATTCGAGTTCGAGAGCATCCCCCACTCGCCCTCGTGGATCGTAGTTCAACATCATCCGGTTCGCACCTCGTGGATTCGCCCGAAGATGAGTCCAGAGCGCTTGAGCAGCAGCCTCGTGGCCAGGTAGATACCAGAGATCGGAGAGCATCGTCATTCGAAGTGTCTTGCTTTCCGGAATTGCCGGTGGCAACTCGTCTGCGTCCTCGAGTTCAGGCGGCAGCGAATCGACGACGAGTGCCATCGCCTTGTGCATGTGGGAGACGAAGACGCCAGCGACGACTTCGTCCTCTACCGTTGCAACGACGTAGCGATGCAACGGCTCGTCGATCGGTGAATCAGAGAGTCGGCTCTCCAGCCCCTCTACAGTATACGGCCGATAAACGTCGGCATCGGCGTAGAAGCTGTTCGATCGGTCAACTGCTGCAATCCGTTCTGGCGGACTCGCATCGTGGACATCGACTTCGGTCGGCGGGGCCTCCTCGAGTGGTGGTGCTGACTCGATGGAAATTCTGCTATATCCCATGAGAGCGTGAAACAAGTATGGGACGCAAGAGACCGAGCTGTATTCCGTGTCTGAGAACACGTGGTGCTGACTGGTCCGAGTGCGTAGGAAGCCGAGTCCTGGGCATGACAGCCCGACTGCCGCTCTTGGCGGCAGTCGGGAAAGCCCGCATAGGTGAATCTCTGTTTCACGCACCAGCGTTCCAAGGTGAGTCCAATGTTCATTGGAATCGACGTACACAAGCGGTACTCACAGATCGCAGTACTGGACAAAAACGGTGAGATCGTCGAAGAGGTTCGCGTCGAAAACGCGAACCTCGACGACTTTGCCCAGCGGTACGCTGGGTCAAAAGCCGCGCTTGAAGCGACCAGCAACTACTATCACATCCACGATACGCTTTCAGCGTATCTGGATGTGACCGTCGCCAATCCCGGCGAATTGAAGTTGATCTCCGACTCTGACAAGAAAACTGACCGCGTTGACGCGAAACAACTCGCTCGAATGCTTCGGTTAGGCTCGGTTCCTGAGAGCTACGTTCCAACCGACGAGGTTCGGCAAGCCCGCGCACTTGTGCGCGGGCGACAGAAACTCGTCGAGAACCGGACCGAGTACGCAAACAAGATTCACGGCTTGTTGAGTGATCATGGCATCACTCGGGAGGTAAAGCCGTTGAGTGTGGAGGGACGAGAGTTCCTGGCGGAACTCTCGCTCCCGGCCCCGTGGGACGCGTTGTTGGAGTCGTATCTGGAGCTCATTCAGACACTCACTGAACAGATTGAGTCGTTGGAAGTGGAGATCGAGGAGCGGGCTGGGTCTCTGAAGGAGACCCAGCTCCTGATGACGATTCCTGGCGTGAGTTACTTTACGGCGTTGACGATTTATGCAGAGTTGGGAGAGATCAATCGGTTTGATCGGGCCAAAGAGGTCGTGAGTTACGTCGGGTTAAACCCGATAATCCGCGAGTCTGGTGACTCGCGGTTTGAGGGGAGCATCTCGAAGCGAGGATCAGGACGAGTCCGGTGGTTGCTCGTTCAAGCGTCGTACTCAGCAGTACATACGTGCGAAGACGAGTACCTCAGCCAGTTCTACAACCGGTTAGCTCGAAAGAAGAACTCGAAAACAGCGATTGTCGCAACCGCCCGGAAGCTGCTGGTTTCAATGTATCATATGCTGGACCGTGAGGAGGTGTACGATCCACCAGGGGTGAGTGCCTGAGCGCCGCCAGGGCGGCGCTCATTGGCCGGCTGGTGGCAGCGTGAGCAACTGCCCTCGCAAACAAGAAGTCCCCCGCCTGATGGCTGTTTCAGTAGCTATCGGTTCGCCGGTTGTCGATTCTACGCCAGAAAACTATAGGAAGTCCTTGTCGCCCGAAGAATTATCTTGGCAAACGTGGTTTGGTCAGTCAGCAGAATTTCCATAGGTGGATACATCACAAACTCGGTCGCGAGCGAGTCAGCCCACCACGTCGCTACTGCTTTCGATGGGTCGTTTCCGTGTTGGATGTTCGCGAAGACAACGCAATCTTCTCCAAGCTGGCCTTGTGCGTGGGTAATTCGATGCTCGACGATACGCTTTGCGAGCCCTCGGCCTCGAAAATCAGGGTGGACCGCAAGCGCGTTTAACAACGCGCTCGGTCGGATCTCGCCATCGAATCGGGCTTCCGTATTCGAGACGAAGCCGACTCCGGCAAGCCGGCCGTCATCAGTTTCTGCAACGAATCCTGTCGTCTCTGGACGCAGTCCGACGTAGACCTCGTATGGATCGTACTCGAATTGTGGCGCAAAACTGACTGCGCCCCCATCCGGACTGTTAGTAAACAGGGTCCCGATCGACTCCCCGTCGTCCGGTGTCGCCGTTCGAATCCGGACCCCGTCCGCTGAATCAGTGTTTAATTGCATGCTCAAGTCTCGAACCATTAGTGTGTGTGAAATGATATAAGCTTGATGATAATATGAGACGGTAACAAGTTTCAACCCTCTCCCGGCACTCGAGCCCACACGTAACTACAGGCCGTCGTCCTCAGAAGTCGTCTCCTTCGTCGCTGTTCTCGTCGCTCCCCTCCTCGTCGCTCGCTTCACCGGCTCCATCTTCGTTATCGACTTCCTCGCCGCTTTCTTCGTCGTCAGCTTCCTCAGTTCCATTTTCTTCCTCAGCTTCCCCGTCCCCACTCTCCTCACCGCTACCCCCGTCATCAGTTTCCTCGTCTTTATCTTCCTCATCTCCACTGTTCTCATCAGCTTCCCCGTCCTCGCTCTCCTCATCCGCTTCTCTTTCCCCATCTCCACCGTTCTCATCAGCTTCCCCATCCTCACCCCTCTCATCGGCTTCCCCGTCCTCACCCTCCTCATCTGCTTCCCCGTCCTCACCCTCCTCATCTGCTTCCCCGTCCTCACCCTCCTCATCTGCTTCCCCGTCCTCACCCTCCTCATCTGCTTCCCCGTCCTCACCCTCCTCATCTGCTTCCCCGTCCTCACCCTCGTCATCTGCTTCCCCATCCTCACTCTCCTCATCTGTTTCCCCATCCTCACCCTCCTCATCTGCTTCCCCGTCCTCACCCTCCTCATCTGCTTCCCCGTCCTCACGCTCGTCACCGGTTTCTCCGTCCTCACCCTCGTCATCTGCTCCCCCATCCTCACCCCCCTCATCGGTTTTCCCGTCCTCACCCTCGTCACCGGCTTCTCCATCCTCACTCTCCTCATCAGCTTCCTCGTCGTCTCTCTCGAGTTCCGTGACGGGATCAGGAAAAGTATCGGCCGTCGAGATTTCACCAGAGGCGTTCTCGGAGTCAGTAAACAGCGCTAGAGTTCCAGCACTGCCAACGAAGACACTCACCAGAACGATCACAGAGATCACGATCGTAAGTCGCTTCATTCGTCTGCCTCCAGTTCGGTAGCTAGCGTATCGTCTTCGGCTGCCGCCACGTCACTTCCTTCGACGCCGGTCACCTCTGGTTCTCCAGCGGGAGTCTGTGTCCCCTCGACAGAGGTTACACCCGAGGACGTCGGTTCATCACTCTGTTCTGAATCGTCGGGAGCGTCGACGCCGGATGCAATTGGCCTGTCGTTCGAGAGAAGCCACTCGAACGCCTCGTCTTCAACATCGACTGAAGTGTCGCTTTCGGCCGCCTCAGTCTCCGGTGGGGCCAATTCGGTAGAATACCTTGCTAACAGCCACATACTACCAAGCCCAAGCATCGAGAACGTCGCGGCAAATGCGGCAGTGAGCGAAACAGCTGTCGGCAACTGGATCGCTACGTAGATGCTATAGGGTACAACCAGTACCAGTATCCCAAGCGTGATCGTGAGATCTTCCACATGAACCGTAACCTCCTCATCAGAACCAGCGACATCAGCCGAGTTCGAGCCCGGGTCACTCTCGAGTTGAGTTGGGCCGGAATCGGGTGTTGGGTTGCCGGAAGCGGTCGTCGCGTTTGACGCTACGATCGACTTGCTAAACGCAATTGCTTCAGTGACCAACAGAAGGGCAACAGGAAGACCAACGAGTACCACGAGTCCCACTGGGGTCCCCCCGAACTGGATAACATATCCGATCAGTGGGATCGTAAAGATGACCGAGCCGAGTACGTTCTCCGGTGGGACGAGTGATGCGTCTGGTTCTGGATTTGCATCACCCTGTGTTTCGAACGCTACTGCACCATTGTGCTCTTGGCGGTCGATCACCCGATGGGTGACTGGTACCTCTTCGCCCTCTTCGGCGAACGTGATGACGTTACCCTCTTCGATCGACTCTGGATCGGTCTCCTGGACAACGACGACATCTCCCGGTGAGATCTCCGGTTCCATACTTCCCGACAATACGACAAAACTGTGGTCGGCGCCGACAGCCCCAGGAACAGTATAAACAAAAAACGGCGCTACAACCGCAATCAGCAGAAGAAGTCCAGCGATGTCGAAAATTCGTCGAAATCTCATTCAGAATCACTCTCGAGTTCGCTACAGCACACCCAAACCGTAATATGGCTAATTCCGTGTGCCTCAGCCGGGGTAGCTGACTCAGCAGTGAACAATTCCCCACGGGTTCGCGTCGTTGGCGGGTCGATCTCCTCTACGTTCGAGGCCGGGCCTGGTTCGTCACTGGGTCCTCCGCGAATATCGGCCTTACACAACGGCGGTGCGTCCTGCTCGTGTCCGCCTTTCAGGAGCCGAAAGCTGGCACCGACGGTATCGCCGTCCGCTTTTTGTGTTACCGTCAACACCTCGAGTTCGTACTCGTTCTCGTCGACGTCGACGTCGCACTCCTCGGCGTAGAGTTCGTCTACATCGTAGGTTCCGGGCTCGAAATTGTTACCTCGGCCTTGAGGGTCGAACTTCGCAAACTCGATACAGTCGGACTCAGGGCAGTCGAGTTCCCGACACTCCTCGGTTGCCGTCGCAAACGGATCCTCGACCTCGTCTTCCTCAACTGCTCGACACTGCTCAGCGAAGAAATCGAACGATAGTTCTGTCATCAGATCGGCAGTCCAGTCCGCCTCATCAGGAAGTTCGTAGTCCAGTTTGAGCGTTACCTCATCGGCTGGAAACAGACAGGCATCGCTGTCGTCATCGCCGTTTCCGTCGTCGAACTGGTTGTCGAGACGGGTACCACCGCTCAACTCGTCTCGCAACTCGGTGAGTGAACCGCCCGAAAACACCGTTGTAGTGGCATCATTTCGTTGGAAAGTGAGCGCTGTGACTTCCAAAGCGTCTCCCAGCGGGTCGACCACCGGTGGACAGGCCGTTTTAACCCACAGTCGAGATGGATTCCCTTCGACCGAAATATCGAACGTTTCTGAACCGCCAGTACCGGGTTCAAGGGGGTCAATACCGACGTCTATACCGTTTTTGCCGCCCGAGCACGAACCACAACTAATCTCGAGCGAGACCTTACCGGCCTGAATCGAGATAGCCGATGACTCTCGATCGGCCAACTGGGAGGCGGTCACGCCGGTGGTCGCGCCGAGTACGCCCGTCCCAGCGACGGCCCCCAACAGCTTTCGCCGAGTTAATTCCAGAGAGTCGTTGGTCATGTGATTAACTTCAATTGTGCCCGGGTGCTCGATGGCCGGTAGATGCGTTCAGATAGTCGACGGAAAGGAGCCACGGCACTCTTCGGACGCGTACCGATTGTGCGAAATCGCTCACAGCTGTTGACAGCGAGCTGTTCCGCTCGCGACGTCTCCTGTCGCTAGATGCCCGATCAGTTGTTGGCGGGTCTACCGGTGGTACAGGAGATTCCCCACTCCGCGATACCATCTGATTCCAACTCAGTGTAAATTCAATAATAAGAATACGTTGCATACTAAATCTCTGAAAGTAGTATGACAGTATTGCCATAATTCAAACACCGGTTATATAGGCTGAACTTTGGCTTTTGTGCCATCGAAGACAAATATACATACCGAATGTGCCATTAGCATGGTCTGGCAGCAAGTTCGAGATCGAACTCGAGTGACGCTCCCTGAGCGGTGTTGATGTTTTCTTGACCCGTCGGGAACGCCCACTCGAAGGTGAACGCGACATCGTCGTCGATACACTCTCCGAGAATGGCGCCCTCTTCGAGAACAGCAACGACGTCTCCGAACGTCCCCTTGGCAAGCAGCGGCTCGCCGATATCACGAACGCCGTTCTGTCCACCAAGCGAATCGACCCCCAGGATCCCCTCGTCCTGCCAGAATTTGGCGTGAAGAAACTCCTCGAGACCGGGTTCATTTGCCCCCCTCGTCACCTCGAGTGAAACCTCTAGTTGAACCGGTTCTTCGAACCCGTTTTGTACGTTCATCACGACGAGGCCGGAGTCACCGGGGAGAACGTTTCCGAACGAGAACGAAGGTCCGTCCGTGTCGAACGTAGCCGTCCCACCGGTCGGATCGATGATTTCCGCGCCGTTGTAGACTTCTTGCCACTCGAGGGTGAGTGCGGCTTCGTCCTCACCGGTGCTTTCGGCAAGGGTAGTATCCGGTGTCAGTCGGGGTTCGATCGTGGCTGACTTGGTTAGCGTTTGACGTGGTTCTGTAAAGAAACTCATGCCACCAACGATCAGGGTGCTTGCTCCAGCGGTAGCGGCCACGAGCAGCTTTCGTCGAGAGAGGTCGTCGGTGTCCATAGTCGATGTACGTGTCGAGGAAACCCACCGACGGAATCGAACCGCCGAACACCAGTGTGGGTCAGTAGGTGGTGGAAATGGTAGTTGGATTAGAATCCAGCTGGACCCTCTGGCAGCTCGTTGTGTCGACACTGTTCGGTGTAGAACCCAAGGTCGAAACTGATCGATTGACCCTGAAGCTCGTTGATGTCGTCGACGTGTTCCGGCGAGGTGGTCGGGAGACACCATTCGAACGCGACACAGAACGTCTCCTCTTCGGGGAAGCAAAGCGGTGGCCTGTCCGCGGAACAGTACTCGAATTCGATGTGGCTGATTCCCCGAGGGTTGTTGCCTACTGGGTTTATAGACGGTGTCCGAACACCGTCCTGATCTCTCGTACAGCCACCAAACGTCACGAGGTCGTCTTCTTCTTCGTCGGGACCAGCTTTGATTCGCTTCGAACACATCCCGGCGACGTCAGAAGACACCACGCCCTCGTACTCGTCGAGGATCGCCCAGTCGTACTGGACGATCTCTTCGAGGTCTGCGTCTGTCCGGTTCTTCGCCAGCACTTCGTTGTCGTCTTCGTCTTTAAACAGGATGTTCGAGAATTGAACGACGAGTTGCGTGTCGTCTTCTCCAGGTGCTGCGAACAGGGCGATGATCTTCAGTTCGTCGCCTTCCTCGTAGCCGAGGATCTCCCCGTTTTCCATCTGCGCCTCGTCTTCGTCTTCGAATTCGATCTTATCCAGGTCTTCACAGACGACTTCGGACTCGGCCTCGAGCGCGTCGCCCCCGCCGACACCGGCGCCGTCGTAGACGTTGGGATCGAGGAGCCGACCGTCCGGGGTGATTCGATCCTGGACGAAGGTGTACAGATCGGTCGTCTCGAGGAGGGTCCGATCACCATCTTCCTCGTCGAACTCGTTGGTACATTCGAGATCGTACCAGGCCTTGACGTCGATCGCCTTCGCCAAGTCGTCGTCGAACTCATTGACCTGTCCGATCCACCAAATGTAGCCAGGGTTGTCACAGAGGTGGAGGCTGAACGTGACCTCCCCGCAGTCGCCGGGTTTGACGTCCTCGAGCTCGATAAGACTGTCCTGAGTCCGAACGCCGTTGTCGTAATCGTCGGGCTCCTCGAAGTTTTCGAGGGTCTCACAGGTGATGTACTCCTGGACGTTCGCACCGTCTATCACGTCGTCTTTCTCGAAACCGGCGACTCCGTCGTTGCGCTCGTCGTCATTATCGAAGGTACCGATATAGGTTGCAATCTCACTGTCGTCGGCGAACGTTCCGTCGTCGAACTCGCTCAGATCAACCGACTGCATCCCGTCCGTGTTGTCGTCTGGGTGAGCGTTGACGAACGGGTATCCGGCCGTTCCGTAGGGTTCGAAGTCGATTTCGGGTTTGTTGGCTTCCGGGCCGAAATACAGCTGTTGCCAGTCGATTCGGAGATCCAGTTCCCCCGCTGTCAGAGTGTTCCCTTCGAACGCCTCACGGTCGCTAAAGAAGGCACTCGTTCCCAACCCGGCCCCCGCCGACGCAGCGCCGATGGCACCGATTCCGGCGAGGGCCTTCCGCCGCGTTAATTTGATTTTTTTCGTCATTGGTGAGTGTGGAGATGTAGCGGCTGAGGACTATTCGACGTCAGAGCCTCCCAACGCGTCGGCCGCGTTATTGGCGACACCGTCTCCGTCGTTGTGGCGCTGCTGTTCGGCGTAGAACGCCAGGTCCCAGTCAAGGACGGCACCCTGAAGTTCGTTTCCGACGCCTGTCGGAATGGACAGCTCGATGCAGAGTTTCTTTTTCGCTTCGCCACCCTCCTCCAAGTCGAACGCTCCGAGTGGTTCACCATCTTCGAGTTCCTCGAGAAGCTCCTCGAAGGACTCGTACTCTGCGATCGTCTCGCCGTCGAGCGTGACGTCTTCGACTTCCGTCGCTTCGCCGATGGTAGTGAGGTCGTCGTTGCTTTCGACGTCCCAGAGATCGTCGGCGTCGACGTTTTCGGCTTCGTAGCCATTCTTGTCGTTGCTGTCAGCAGCGAGAGCCACGTAGCCGGGATTCTCTTCGACGGTGATGTCCCAGCAGAACTCGTACTCGTCTCCGGGTTTGGCGTCCTCGATTTTGATCGCATTAGCGACTACGTACCCAGGTTCTGCTCCGCCTCGATCGAGCCATGCCGTCTCGTCCGGGCCGATTTCGTCCTGGTCGATGTCGGTGATTTTCTGCTCAACCGTCAGGCCGAATTCGCCAGCCGTAATAGAATTGTCTTCGAACGTTTCCTGGTCGCTGAAGAACGCGCTCGTTCCAACGCCTGCGGCCGCGGAGGCAACACCGATCGCTGCGATACCGCCAAGTGCTCGTCGTCGAGTCAGTCGGAATTGGTTTTCGTCCGTCATAGTTGGTAATCCCCCAACGCCGTTCCGGCGATTGGGTTACTCACACCGATGGCGAACCCTGGGGTAGTTATGATCTGAGACGTCACATTCGAACGATTCGATAGCTACTCGACTGACTCGTTGAATCGCCCCTTCACTCCGGCTGAACATGCGATTAGCGACCCGTACGTTCGGCCATCCCATGCGTCAATCCGACGTTCGCGGTGGTCAACTGCCGTTTGCTACTGGTCAGATAAAGCGCATAATATCCTGACGCACATTCTACGGAATTTGCATCCGATTCAACGACGAGTAGTACTCCAGTAGGTCGCGTGTACATTTACCACCCAATCTGATACTCGAGCCATGGGGATTGACGCGGGTTCGTTCCCGCGACAGTCCACACACGGGGAACAATGTTCAGGGCGAATACCATTCCGGAAGAAGACATCTACGAAATACTCGCTAACCGTCGTCGTCGAGAGACGCTGCGACAATTAATGACCTCGACGAGCCAGAATCCTATGACGCTTCACGATCTTTCCCAGGAGGTTGCCGCCCGTGAAACCGGCCAAGCGCCGCCACCGAAAGCCATCCGAGAGAGCGTCTACAACTCACTGCACCAGACACACCTTCCGAAACTGGACGAACTGGGCATCGTTCACTACGACCGCGACGCTCGAACTGTCCAAGTGCGCAAGCGCGCACGAGACATTGACCGCTATATGGAAGTCGTCACTGGGTACGGCGTCACCTGGAGCGAGCTCTATCGAACCATCGGTGTAGGCTCCCTAACGATTTTGTTAGCAGCAATGCTCGAGGTGCCGTTCATCTCTGCCGTCGATCCGTTGCTGTGGGTGGTTATCTTTCTCAGTATATTCTCGATCACGATCGCCAGCCAACTGTGGTCAAACCGGTGGCTCATTCTGCGTGCACTGGTTGGGTGACATCCCCCCCACCTCTTCAGCGGTTTCTGGTACAATCTGAATGACTGAGCAGATTTGTTTACCCAACCAGAGGGTAATGAGTCGATCGCCTCAGCGTCGATCGGTGTCTCGACGATCCGGGTAAGGCAGGTTGTACAACTCATCGCGAGGACGTCCAGGCTGTGACAGCAAGACTCGACGATCTGGTGTTCAAGAGAGACCTCACCGCCACAACTCGGGCAGGTCTCGAGAAAGAGCCGCAACGTGGCGAGGAGCTCCATTTGCCCGATTATTGATCAGTGCCTCCAGATTGGATCGATCCGGTTGAGGACGAGGGCTCCAGCGATGTCGGCCCGACAGGCCGCCCTCGATTCCCATCTGGCAACGATGGTTCCATCGTGGATCGCATTGACATCCTCTCCGCCCTGAAGAGGCGAGGCTTTCGCCTTGGTTCCCCGTAAATGACGTCACCTGTTCAGCCACCTCGAGATCCTCCGGGTCGATCGCCAACAGAGTGGCGACTCCCAGCTCGATCGCTGCATCGCTTGTGGTTCGGTCGGCGATCGCTTCGAACCACGCGTCAGTAAACACTGATGTGAGGACGAGATCGTCGGTCTCCGCGTCTATTTCGATAAGGCCGAGTTCACGCAACTCTGACTCTGGGTGGAGTGTCGACTCGGTGTGAGTCTCGGCTTTATCAAATGTTTTGAGCACCCATACGGGCAAATATCGTTTAGTCAGCCAGGGAGTGCCTGGGATGAGATACCCATGAAATAAATAATGACGAGCGAGCCGACGAAGACGACTGGACCGACCACGCTACTCCGAACCGACGTTCCGTCGACGATCAAACCGAGGACCACTGCCAGGACGACCCCCAGGACGACGTTGACGGCTGTACATGGAAGACACCGGTTCTCACCGGTGTACTTCGAATTTTTCAGACGATTGGTACCAAATGAATGCTGGTGTCGGTTATCCACACAGTTAAGACGGTAAGAGACTGGGTAGTTCCACTGTGCTTGCCAGATTCCAAACACCGTATTCGATGTGAAAACTCGGTATGAAGTCCACTCAGACATAGATAACGCCTGTTTGACCGATTTTTTCGCTAAGCAGCGTTTTCGTCTGGCTCTATTGGCTACATCGATCGATCTATTTCCAGGTTACATCTCTGGAACGTGTGTATTCTTATACGAAACTGGAGGGATGTCCCTGTAGGCGGGGCGTGGACAACCGATGCAACTCGAGCGGACAAACGACAAGCAAGACACCGAGCAGAGTGGTGAGCAGTCGACGACATCGACGGACGATCGGTTCACGATCCTGTCAAACTCGCGTCGTCGGCACGCCATCAAGTATCTAGCGAGTTCAGACGAACCGGCAGTACGACTGCGAGATATGGCCGAACAGATCGCTGCGTGGGAAAACGACCTCTCGGTGTACGAAGTGAACTACAAGCAGCGAAAACGCGTGTACACGTCGTTGTATCAGACACACCTCCCGAGGATGAACCGGGTAGACATCGTCGAGTACGACCAGAGCTCCGGGATGATTTGGCCAACCGACGGTGTGACCGAGCTCTACCCGTATTTAGAACCGACGTCGCCGCCAGTATTTGATTGGCACCAGGTTGGAATCGTGGTGTCTGGACTCTGTTTTTTCCTCGTGACTGTGGCATTTCTTGAACTGATACCCGACGGAGGATGGGACGGATACGGCATTGCATTTCTGATTTCGATGCTATTCCTGACGGTTACGGCCGGACAGTATCTCGATAGTTGATGTCTTCCGACGTGGACGACAAGGTTTTGTACCTGCTCATCCACAATCCCTGTCAGTCAGTGACCACGTTATCAGCATCAAGAGTGACTTCCGGTGGTAGGTGGTTTGCCCCCAGTCGGTTTTGGCGATTCTGGTAGAGATTTACTGCACCGATACCCACGAACGTGGCCGACAACAACATCGCCCATGCGTATCCGGAGAGTAACGCGAACGGCACCAACCCAACCCAACCGAGCAACACACTTGTTGCGAACACCAATGCAGTACCAGTATAGAAGACACTCCACGGAATGTCATCTTCTGAAACAACGTCCAAGTAGACCTGGAGAGTATCGATATTCTCAGTCGGGCCGATTACCTTCTGTCTCGTATCGTATTCGACGAGTCCCACTGTACTGAGCTTGGGCAGGTGTGCCTGATGAAGCGCCGTATAGACGCGTTTTCGCTGTGTCGACGTTACTTTGTCTCGAGATATGCCGTTTTCCCACGCAGCAACCTGCTCAGATAGGGCTCGTAGACTGATTTTTTCGTCGGTTGTCATTAGATAATGGATGACAAACCTTCGTCGTCTATTGCTCAAAATTCGGTAAGCAGTCTCTCGGTCGATACCCTGATGTGATAGTTTCAGAGGACTACTCCCATCAGAGGGTTGGTGTCTCGTCACGCTCATCGTTCCAGCACCACGGTTAGGGTTGGAGCCATTGCTTTATTCCCGACTGTCCTCCACGACGTGAGACGTCTGCAGCCAGATACCGCGTCAGCAATCATATGTTGATTGTTCACATGAGCATTGGATAAGTTAGGGATTTTGAGTATCGAATTATAGTAACCAATATGTCACTATACAGTGTGGGAGCTTGCTCTACGAATGCTTCAAATAGTTGCTGATCGTTGTCAATTATGTAACCGAAACCGATGCATCGTCCAACCCGGCGACATACAAAGGGCAATAGGTCTTGCAAACAAATGCCAAACGAGGCAAATCCGTGAGCAAGCAGCACGTATCCGAACACTACGGAGACGACACCAAGCAGCTGTTACAGAAAGCACTGACAGGTCGGTTTGACTGCATCGACGAAAAGAACGTAAACCAACAATAGTTAACAGATTCGCATATAGAACCTTAGTTAACCATTTAGCGTTTCATTAGTCATCTTGCAGACAATAGTCTTTTGACGGTACAACCGAACGCTCTGATAATGAGCTCTGAACAAGAACACCTCAAAACGACGAACACCGAAGACCGGTTTGCGTTCAAAAACGAACACAAAGCTGCGCTTACCGCCGAAAAGGGCCTCGATGAAGAAACCATCAGGCTCATGTCCGAAGACAAAGACGAGCCCGAGTGGATGCTCGAGCGGCGTCTGCGTGCGCTGAAGGTTTTTCAGGAGATGCCGATGCCGACCGGCTGGCCGGGACAGCCGGACCTCTCGGAAGTCGACGTCAACAAGATCGTCCCCTACATCCGCCCGGACGTCGAGATGCGCGAGGGGACCGACGACTGGGAGAACCTCCCCGATGAGATCAAAGACACTTTCGACAAACTCGGCATCCCGGAAGCCGAGAAAGAGGCGCTCTCGGGCGTCGGCGCGCAGTACGAGTCCGAGGTCGTCTACCAGAACATGAAGTCCCAGTGGGAGGAGAAGGGGGTCATCTTCATGAACATGGACCGCGCGGTCCAGGAACACCCCGAAATCGTCAAAGAGTACTTCATGACGACGTGTGTGCCCCCGAGCGACAACAAGTTCGCGGCACTCCACGGGGCGATCTGGTCCGGCGGCTCGTTCGTCTACGTCCCCGAGGACGTCACCGTCGAGATGCCCGTCCAGGCGTACTTCCGCATGAACACCGAGGGAATGGGCCAGTTCGAACACACCCTCATCGTCGCCGAACCAGGCAGCGAAGTCCACTACATCGAGGGCTGTTCGGCACCCAAGTACTCGGCGTTTAACCTCCACAGCGGGGGCGTCGAGGTCTTCGTCAAAGAAGACGCCCACGTCCAGTACTCGACGGTCCAGAACTGGTCGCGCAACACCTACAACCTGAACACGAAACGCGCCATCGTCGAGGAAAACGGCACGATGGAGTGGATCTCGGGTTCGATGGGCTCGAAAGCTACCATGCTCTACCCGTGTTCGATCCTCAAGGGTCGCGGTGCAACCGACACCCACATCACCATCGCCTTCGCCGGCGAAGGCCAGGACATCGACACCGGCGCGAAAGTCTACCACAACGCTCCCGAGACCAAATCGACTATCGAGTCGAAGTCGATCTCGAAAGACGGCGGTCGCACCAACTACCGCGGTCTGGTCCACATCGCCGACGGTGCCGAAAATTCGAGCACAGCCGTCGAGTGTGACGCGCTGATGTTCGACAACGAGTCGACCTCCGACACCATGCCGTACATGGAGATCGAAGAGTCGAAAGTCGACGTCGCCCACGAAGCGACCGTCGGCAAGATCGGCGACGAGGACATCTTCTATCTGCAGAGTCGCGGCCTCGACGACGACGACGCCAAGAAGATGATCGTCGCCGGCTTCATCGAACCGATCACCGAAGAACTGCCGATCGAGTACGCCGTCGAACTGAACCGCTTGATCGAACTCGAGATGGAAGGAAGCCTCGGATAAGCGTAACTGATGACTGGGTTTGAAACGAACGGTGCTCGCAGAGACGACGACAGGGTAGCCAGGACCAGTCACGCTTCACCAGTCAGGTGGGAGGAACGATGACTGCACTCGGACTGCGATGTTACGAGTGTGGCCACGAGTACGGCTACATCGGCTCACAGCCACACTCTGGTCAGTGTCCGGCGTGTGACTCATATCGTGTTTCCCCAGCGGGGAAGCTCATGGTTACAGATCTCAAGCAATGGCACAACGCCACCGGGTTATCGAAGCTCTGGGTATACACGATGGACGAGCAGGGGCGACAATTCACGTTCGAGATCGTGGCCAACGATGGGAGGGGAAAACTCGTCTCCGTTATCGTCGAAGGACTCGCTCTCGATCCAGCATGTGAGATTTCGCTCCAGCAATTTCCCGACGTCGTCTCAGATGCGGTCGCTGCCTGTGGGATAACGGAACTCGAGACGAAGAAGATTTCACCCGCGTAGCTGTACGACATCGGCCGAAAGGCGACGGAACTGATCAAGCGAGGGAACGATCACGCCCGCCCGGAGTTCGACCGGTTCCGCGCGTTGTCCACACGGATTGCCGAATTACAATAACCGCGATGGTGACGAGTTCGAGTGCCTGAGCTGTGGAAAGGAACTTCACGCGGATTACAACGCTGCTCGGAATGTTGGGTGGCGTCTTGTCTAGCACTGGCTCAAGTCTGGTGCTGGACGGGCGGACTGTCAGGTCGCCTTGAACTCAGGGATGGTGAACGCGAACGGCGAGTTTTCGCCTACCACGTCTCGTGGTCAGAGTAGGAGTCCACTGACAAGGCCACCGCTTTAGCGGTGGGTACCTGACCTAAAGGGAACAGCGAGAGTTCTACAGAGAAAACAAGGCGAGTGCCTCGGGGCTTGACCCCGAGGCAGTTCACGGATCACCTGACCCGTGGTTGTTTACTAATATCCAGGTCTAGTTTTCAGTACCATTTTTAGTCATGCTAGTGGTACCACAAGTATGACAGAGACAGACACACAACCAGATGGAGCAGACATCGTCATCATCGGCGGAGGCGTTATGGGCACCAGTATCGCATATTTCGCCACGACAGAGCTGTCTCTCGATGTCGTGTTACTCGAAAAAAGTGGTATTGGGTCCGGGTCAACCGGTGACTCATCTGCTATTCTTCGGCATCACTATGGTGATGATGAGATCTATGCTCGTATGGCCTGGTGGAGTCACCAGTTTTACCGCCGCTTTGCGGAAGAAACAGGGCAGCAGATTGCGTATGAGAGAAGCCCGCTCGTGCGATTTACGCCTGAGACAGAAGACTCGTACGCACTGGCAGGGTACGAAACGCTACAGAAATTGGATATTCCAGTGAGTAAGTACGAAAAGGACGCGTTCGATGACTACTATCCAATGTTATCCGTCGACGAATATTCGGTTGCTGTCAGCGATGATACCGCTGCATATTCCGACGGTGCGGATGTTGCGGGTGGCTTTGCACGGGCGGCTCAAAATAACGGTGCAACGGTCCTCACTAACACGCCCGTGCACGAAATCACGACGACGAACGGCATCGTTGATGGTGTCCGAACAGATCGTGGTCACATAGATTCTCAGCACGTGGTGTTGGCTGCGGGGCCCTGGACACCACGCCTGGCAAAACAAATTGATATTGAAATTCCGATTAGGGTTGAGCGTGAACAGATCCTCATTCTGGATCCGCCAGCGGAGTACAAAGACCAGTACCCGGAACTGACTCCGACAACCGCGCTTCCCGGCGGGAATTGGTATATCAGATCGGACTTTGGAGACGGCATACTGGTTGCAACGCACCATATGGGAGACCGTGTTGATCCAGAAGTATATGGCGATCAGCCCGACGAATCGACAGTGCTCGAGTTAACAGACGATCTTACGGATATGATCCCAGAATTAGCTGAGGCTGGGATTCGTGGTCGGTACTGCGGTGTCTACTCGACTACTCCAGATCATGATTTTGTCATTGATAAGAAAAAAGGATGCTATCTCGCGTGCGGGTTTTCCGGCCACGGTTTCAAGCATGGTCCAGCTATCGGTAAGATCGTCACGGACATGATCGACAGTGGAGAGTCTGATTTGGTTGATATCGATTACTTTTCGCTGGACAGATTTGCCAACGGTGCTGGCGGCCATAGTCCGCCAGAGGACGGGATCTGACCTCTTTTAACATAGTTGTGAATCTGGGTTTAGTCATCTGCAGTACGTATATTTCATGACTGGAATGTACGTTCGAAATGGCGATTGGTACCGGCCAGCGGTGGCTCGGAGACAGTCGCTGAAATTCGAAGTTACCCCACAAATTTACTCTTTCAACTCTGTGGGGTAACTATGGGAAACGATGTACCGCAGAAACCGTCTCCGCCGGACTTGCCGTCATACGTTATTGACCCTCTCGAAAGCCAGTCACCGGACCGGCTCGAGCGTATCGCAGCGTACGCTACAGAACTTGCGACATGGAAACGGGTTCAGGACGAACTCGAGTTCGAGCGAAACAGGGCGGAAAAAGAGATCGATAAAGACGAACTCGAGAAGTTCGATGAGCGTGAGATATCGACCGATCCAGCAGACTACGACGGTGTTCCGGTGAGTGGCGCCTACATTACGATCAAAGAAACGAAACCGGGGTACCGCTATTACTACTGGCAATGGAGGGAAGGAGATTGCTGGGAAAATGAGTACATCGCACCAGTGAACCCTAGATAGTGATGCAAACACTCGGAAGAACTTCCGAGACGCTCGGTCTGCCCCGGCTGTGGGCAACGGTGGCTGCAGTCTTGTTCTTGTGAATAAAAATCAGATTCAATTTGAGATAAATCTAGGACACCTCATTTCCGGTGGAAGAGGTAACTGTCTGTTCGATTGGTTCACCGGAAACGTGGTGTCTGGTGTGAGAGTGGACAGCAATCCACTTTCAAACACTCAGACACCGGGTTTCCGGTGAAACGCCCCACTGAGATCGGTGTGTGATTAATCGCACAAATATTCACAGTGGACGAAAATAGTGGCAGATCAGTGTTCTAGGCTGGTTGAAAGTAACAGACACCGGATTTCCGGTGAAATCACATATTGGACATGGCCAAACAACACTATCTTGAAAATTCAAGATTGGCGATCCGCACGGCGTCAGCTACCCATGACTGAAGGCGCAGGCGTCCTGCTTCAACCCCACCCACGGTAGGGCGG